>CAZVMY010000391.1:0-3218 GCA_964628955.1 uncultured Methylocystis sp. | reverse complement strand
AGCCCGTGTCCCTTCAGACCGTCCGCCTCGGCGCCGACCAGCGCGCGAGCGATCGCGTCTGCGGCCGCGGCGCCGGCGCCCGCAGAGGTGCACAGCCCCGCGACCCACACGAGGGCCTCGGCGACGGAGAGGCGGCGCTCGGTCATGTCATGGTCTCCAGGGGCAAGTCTCTGCGGCCGCGGCGGGCCTCACGCAGTCTGCAGGGCGGCGAGCACCGCCGCGATCGTGACCTGGCTGACGCGCACGTTCGACTCGGTGGTGACCCCGGCGATGTGCGGCGTGAGGATGAGGTTGGGGCAGCCCTCGAAGACGGCGGCTGCCTCGCCCGTCAGCGGCTCGCGGTCGAACACGTCGAGTGCGGCTCCGCCCAGCCGGCCGGCCTTGAGGGCGGCCGCGAGCGCCGCCTCGTCGACGATCCCGCCGCGCGCCGCGTTCAGCAGGATGGCATCCGGCTTCATGCGCGAGAGACGCAGTTCGTCGATCATGTTGCGCGTCTCGTCGGTGAGCGGGACGTGGAGGCTGACCACGTCGGCCTCGCGCAGCAGCGGCTCCAGCCCGTGCTGCCGTGCCAGCAGCCACGCCGGGTCATCGTCCTTCAGGAACGGGTCGTAGGCCATGACGTCCATGCCGAGCGCCCGGGCGCGCTTCGCCACCTCGCGCGCGATCGCCCCGAACCCGACGAGGCCCATGATCTTGCCGGACGTCTCGCGACCCATCAGGTGGTTGCGCGGCCACGCGCCGGCGATGACGCTCGCGGTCGAGGCGTAGGCGCCGCGCAGGAGCAGCATGGTCGTGGCGATCACCCATTCGGCGACCGAAAGGTCGTTGGCGCCTGTCGCGGGATGCACCGCGATCTTGCGCGCGTGGCAGGCGTTCGTGTCGATGTTGTCGAGTCCGACGCCGAGACGTCCGACCACCTCCAGACGGGTCGCCGCTTCGAGCAGCGCACCGCGCACCTGCGTCCGGTTGCGCACGATCAGCGCACGCGCCTCGCGCACGGCGTCGCGGAGATCGTCCGGGCGGTCGACGAGAGTCGGGTCGTAGAGCACGCTCGAGGCCGGCGGAACCGCGGCCAGCGCCGCCTCGTCGAGAAATTCCGAGATGACGATATCGGCCACGGCCCTCTCCCCGGTTCTTGTTGTTGGCGGCATGGCGTCACACGGCCATGCCGCTTCATGTGTTCAGCCTATTCTGCCAGCCTCCGCAAGGATCGACAGGGGACGAAGATGAGCGAAACGACGATTCCCGACCATGAGATATCAGCCCGGCTGGCCGCGACCTTGCCGCGCTGGCGGGTGGATGGCGATGCGATCGTCCGCACCTATCGCACGGCGGGCTGGAAGGGAGCCCTGATGGTGGCGACCACGATCGGCCATCTGGCCGAAGTGGCGTGGCACCATCCGGAACTGACGCTGGCCTACGACCGCGTGAGCGTGCGGCTCAATACGCACTCCGCCGGCGGGATCACGGAGAAGGATCTGGCGCTCGCAGCGAAGATCGAGGAGGTCGTCGCCTGGCGGCCCGACGACGGCATCCTCGAAGGCACGCCGGATGACCCGCGCCACGCCTATCTGCGGCCTGAGGCATAGACGGGCCGCCGGGCGGCGCCTCGTCCCGACGCGGCTGGCCGCGGCTTGAGGACGAGGCAAGGTGCGGCGACTTACGGCGTCTTCTTGCCGTCCGCGCCGTACTGCTTGAGGAAGGCGGTGATGTCTTTGATTTCGGTCTCGCTGGTCAGGCCGACGAAGACCATCTTGGTGCCGGGGATCTTGGCGCGCGGGTTCTTGATGTACTCCTGGAACGTCGCTTCGTCCCAGGTGACCCCGGAGTTCTTGTTGGCTTCGGAATAGTTGTAGTTGGCGACCGTGCCGGACTTGCGGCCGATCAGGCCGTTGAGAACCGGGCCGACGCCGTTGCGGGCGGTTTCACCCACCTGGTGGCAGGCGCGGCACTTGTTGAACACCTTCTCGCCCGCCGCCGCATCCTGCGCGGATGCCGAGGCGATGCTGCCCGCAAGCGCCGCGACGGCGACTGCCGACGCGAGAACCAACTTCCCGACCATGTCGTCTTCTCCAGGTTGGGGCAATTCGAAGGTGCCCTTGATCGCCACTAGTGCCCGCGTTGACGCGCCTGCGCAACCGGGAGCGCCGTCACGATTGACGCAGGGCATCAACGCGGCAGGAGGCTGACGGGTCCCTCCTGAACCGGGGCTTAATCCGGGACGACGGCGGTGGTCTCGATCTCCAGCCGCGCCTCCGGCTCGACGAGCCCTGCGACCTTCAGAAGCGCCATGGCCGGGAAGCTGCGGCCCATCACCTCGCGGTAGACCGCGCCGATCTCCTTGAGATTGCTGCGGTACTCGTCCATGTCGACGACGTACCAGGTCATCCTCACGACGTGTTCGGGGCCGGCGCCGCCTGACGCGAGAACTGCGACGATGTTCCGCAGCGTCTGGCGGAGCTGCGCGGCGAAGCCGGTCGGAAAGCGCCCCGCCGTATCCCATCCGACCATCCCGCCGACCACGACGAAGGCGCCACGCGCCTTGACGCCGTTGGCGTAGCCGGCCGGCCGCGGCCAGCCCGGCGGAAGAAGGATCTCATGGCCGGCCGATGCCGGCTCGACCCGGTCGAGGGTGGATGTCATGCCGGATCTCCTTCGCGCGGGTCGGGCGCAAAATCCTGCTCCGCCCGGGCGCGCAGTGCGAAGCGCTGAAGCTTGCCGGTCTGCGTCTTCGGCAGATCAGGCACATAGACGACGGCGCGCGGGTATTTGTAGGGGGCAATCGCGGCTTTCACGAAATCCTGAAGGGCCTTCGTCATTTCAGTGTCACTCGGCTGGCCGGGCCGCAGGACCACATAGGCGACCACGATGCGGCCGCGCTCGGCATCGGGCGCGCCGACCACCCCGCATTCGGCGACGGCGGGATGCGTGAGCAGCGCCGCCTCCACCTCCGGACCCGCGATGTTGTAGCCGGCGGAGACGATCATGTCGTCCGAGCGGGCGCGGTACCAGAAATACCCGTCTTCGTCCTGCACGTAGGTATCGCCGGTCACGTTCCAGCCGTTCTGGACATAGGCTTTCTGGCGCGGATCGGCGAGATAGCGGCAGCCGGTCGGGCCCTGCACCGCAAGCCGGCCCGGCGTGCCGCGCGGCACCTCGGCGCCGGCATCGTCGACCACCTTCGCCCGGTAGCCCGGCACCGGCAGACCGGTGGACCC
>CAZVMY010000390.1:0-3229 GCA_964628955.1 uncultured Methylocystis sp. | reverse complement strand
CGCGAGCTTCATCTCGCCGCTCACCAACCTGCGCACCGACGACTACGGCGGCTCGCTCGCGAACCGGCTGCGCTATCCGCTGGAAATCTTCCGCGCGCTGCGCGATCTCTGGCCGAAGGACAGGCCGATGTCGGTCCGGCTTTCTGCCACGGACTGGAAGGACGGCGGCATCACCGGCGACGATTCGGTGCTGATCGCCCGCGCCTTCGCGGAAGAGGGCTGCGACCTCGTCGACGTCTCGACCGGGCAGACGGTGCATGATTCCGAGCCGGTGTTCGGCCGCATGTTCCAGACGCCGTTCTCCGACCAGATCCGCAACGAGGCGAGGATCGCGACCATGTGCGTCGGCAACATCACCTCGGCCGACCAGATCAACACCATCGTCGCCGCCGGCCGCGCCGATCTCGTGGCGCTCGGCCGGCCGCATCTGGTCGATCCGAGCTTCACGCTGAAGGCGGCCGCCTGGTACGGCGTCGAGGTGCCCGTGCCGAAGCCCTATCTCTCCGGCCAGTCGCAGGCGATGCGCAACGCGCCGCGCGAGCGGGAGGAGCAGATGGACCTCAAGCGCAAGGCGAAGCCGAGCCGCCACGAGGTGGAGTGGAAACAGGCCGCGGAATAGCGGCGCGGCGCCTGCGGCGGCGAACTTACGCCATCAGTCCGCCGACGAAACTCCGCAGCCCGGCGAGGTCCTTCGCGAAGGCGCGGATGCCTTCGGCGAGCTTTTCGGTCGCCATCGCGTCCTCGTTCATCAGCCAGCGGAAACTCGCCTCGTCGGTCGAAACCCGCTCGGGACCGTCACCCGGCTCCGGCGAAAGCTTGCGTTCGAGCGACCCCTCGGCCGCCGCCAGCTCGTCGAGCAGGGCAGGGGCAATCGTCAGCCGATCGCAGCCGGCCAGCGCCTCGATCTCGCCGATGTTTCGGAACGACGCGCCCATGACGACCGTCGCATGGCCGTGCGCTTTGAAATACCGGTAGATGCGCCGGACGGAGAGCACGCCCGGATCCGTCTCGGCCGTGTAGGGCCCGCCGCCGGCCCTGACGTGCCAGTCGAGGATGCGGCCCACGAACGGCGAGATGAGAAAGATGCCGGCTTCGGCGCAGGCCGCCGCCTGCGCGAGCGAGAACAGCAGGGTGAGGTTGCAGTCGATGCCTTCGCGCTGGAGGATTTCGCCGGCCCGGATGCCTTCCCAGGTCGCCGCGACCTTGATCAGCACCCGCTCGCGGGCCACGCCGCGCGCCGCGTAATCGGCGATGATCGCGCGGGCGCGGGCGACGCTCGCCCCGGTGTCGAACGACAGATCGGCATCGACTTCCGTCGAGACCCGGCCAGGAACCAGCCGCGTCAGTTCGGCACCGAACGAGACTGCGAGCCGGTCGCAGGCGGCCTTCGTCCGCGCCTCCGGGCTCCCGCCCTGCTGTCCTGCAAAGCCGATCGCCTCGTCGACGAGCGCGCGGTAGGCCGGCATCTGCGCAGCTTTCAGGATCAGCGTCGGGTTCGTGGTACAGTCGGTCGGCTGGAAACGCCGGATCGACTCGAGATCGCCGGTGTCGGCGACGACGGTGGTCATGGTCTTCAGGCTGTCGAGCTTGCTGATCATGCCGGTTCCGATCCTGTCTGGCTCCCCTTAGCGCCGGGCCGGGCAGGCCGGCAACAGGGTTGAGCCCGGCACGCCCCGACCCTAGGCTCGCGCCGCTCCGCTGCGAGGATGTGCCATGCCCGATCTGCCGCTACCGCGACGCCTGTTCACCAGCCGCAACGGCATGGTGCTGCCGTGCACCGCGCTCGGCCTCGGCACCGCGCCGCTCGGCAACCTCTACGCGCCGATGGACGAGACGACCGCGCGGCAGACGCTCGACGCCGCCTGGGACGGCGGCATGCGCTTGTTCGACACCGCGCCGTTCTACGGCCTCGGCCTCGCCGAGGTGCGCATGAACGGCTTCCTGCGCGGCAAGCCGCGCGGCGAGTATCTACTCTCGACCAAGGTCGGCCGCTATCTCACGGTAGCGCCGGAGCCCGACCCGAGCGCGGTCGGCAAGTTCTTCGACTGTCCGACGCGCCGGGTGAACTTCGACTATTCCTACGACGGCGTGATGCGGTCGCTGGAACATTCCTTCGAGCGGCTCGGCGTCGACCGGCTCGACATCGTGCTCGTCCACGACGTCGACGTCTCGACGCATGGCACCAGGGAAGCCTCCGACCGGCGGATCGCCGAGTTCATGGCGGGCGGCTACCGGGCGCTCGACGAGCTGCGCGCCGCCGGGACGGTCGGCGCCATCGGCGGCGGCATCAACGACTGGGAGGTGGCGCAGGCGCTGGCCGAACAGGCGGACCTCGACCTGCTGCTGCTCGCCGGCCGTTACACGCTGCTGGAACAGGACGCGCTCGAAACCCTCCTGCCGCTCTGCGAACGGCGCGGCATCGGCATACTGCTCGGCGGGCCCTACAATTCGGGCATCCTGGCCAGCGGGCCGAAGCCCGGCGCCTTCTACAATTACGAGCCGGCGCCTGAAGCCATTTTCGACCGGGTCCGGCGGATCGAGGCGATCTGCACCGCGCACGGTGTGCGGCTCGCGACCGCGGCGCTGCAGTTCCCCCTCGGTCATCCGACAGTCGTCTCCGTCATCCCCGGGGCCCGGAGCGCCTCCGAGGTGACGCGCAATCTGGCGCAGCTCCGCGAGCCGGTGCCGGCCGCCCTTTGGAGCGACCTTCGGACCGCCGGCCTGCTCCGGCCCGACGCGCCTCTGCCCGTCTGAAAGCCGGGCGATCGAAAGCCGGGCGATCCTGCCACAACTGCGGCGAGAGGCCGGTGGCTTCGGCGCGCCGGGCCGTATATGGGTCAGGCCGCAGGCGGAGACCCGGATGAGCGACGGCGACATCACCCATTTCGGCTTCAGGACGGTGCCGACCGGGGAAAAGCAGGCGCGGGTCGATCGCGTGTTCCGCTCGGTCGCGGGCCGATACGACGTGATGAACGACCTGATGTCGGCCGGGCTGCACCGCCTCTGGAAGGACGCGCTCGTCGCGCGGCTGCGGCCGCCGAAACAGGCGCCGTTCCGGCATCTCGACGTCGCCGGCGGCACGGGCGACGTCGCGTTCCGGGTGCTCGACGCCGGCGGGCCGAAGACCCGCGTCACCGTGCTCGACGTCAACGGAGCGATGCTCGCGGTCGGGCGCGAGCGCGCGCTCGCGCGGCGCGTCGGCCGGCGGATCGACTTCACCGAGGCCAAT
>CAZVMY010000389.1:0-3256 GCA_964628955.1 uncultured Methylocystis sp. | reverse complement strand
GCCTCAGTGAGCGCGCCGAGCAGCCCCGCGATCCGGACGCTGAGGGCCAAATGCGGGCTCCAGCGAAACTTTCCCCGCCTCAGCCCGAGCCCGAGCGTCGGCAGATGCGCGTCCGCCAACCCCCGCTGCCGCAACACCGTCGCCGCAAACGCAAAGCCGAGCTCGCCGGCGCGTTCGGACGGCTCGAGCCAAAGCCAGGCATCGAGCGCCAGTGCGGCAGCAAGGGTCGCCGGCAGCCCCCTGCCCTCCTCCAGGACGCTTTGCCAGAGCGCGAACCGCCCGGCGGTGTCATAGCCGGGATCGCGCAGGGTCAGGCTTTTGCGGCCCGCGTCGGAGGACAGATCGTTCCAGGCGTCGAGCTTTTTGCGCGCGCGCGCCAAGAGCGCGTCGATTGCGGCGAAGGCCGGGTCGTCGGAATCGTCCGCGTCCTCCCGGTCGAGCTCATCCTCATCGGCTTGGTCATCGTCCTCTTCAGGATCGATCCGGTCCCAGGGTGCGGCGACCTGTTTCGGGGCCATCGCGGTCGTCACCCCCCTCTCCGTCGGGTCCGGCTCTGCCGGTCCCTCCATGCCGAGCCGCAGCCGAAGGGCACTGGTGCCCAGGATCTCGGCCGGCTCGCGCCGGGCCAGGCGCCGGCGCTCCTCGAGCATGGCGGCAGCGCGCGTGATGTCGCGGGTCGGGCTGCGCACATCCATGCCGGCATCGTGCAGGACGAGATCCTCGAGCGGGCACAGGCCGCCGGTGAGCCCGATCAGGGCCTGGGCCTCAAAAGCGTGGCCGCGCTGGCGAACCCCCTCGGCCAGGACAGGCTCGGCGCGGGCCAAACGCTCGTCAAAACGGGCGAGCGCGATCGCCGCGGCCTCGGCGGCGGCAACGCAGTCGCAAACCAGGGCCTGGCGCCCAGCGCGCGAGAGATCGTAACTGATTGACTTCATCATACTTACTCTATCATAGCCAAGCGAAATAGATATTCATTTGTTTCACATCGACACCTGTGAGCGTCCGTCCATCACTATCGATAATTACCTCTTATCTATAGTAAGCCATCTCGGAGCAAATTCTTGCTGTGTCGCTCGGCCGAGATGGCTGGAATCGCCGCAAAAGGCGCGATTTGCCCGGCATTTTCGCCTTGATCGAGCGGATTCCCCACCCTGATTGAGTGGACCGATCTCCTGAGATCGGTGGATCCGCCGTCTGGCTTCGGGATCCTGGCCGGCCATCGCGACACGTCCGCAGCTTGATCCGCGCGTTCGGCCTCCGATGCGCCACAAACCCGTTGAAATCAGCGCATTTCGCCTGAAAAGCCCGTAGACGGCCGTTCCAGGCTTTCCAGTGCTTTGCCTCAGGAGAAGCGCCCGATCGGCCTCCCTGACTCTCCGACGCGGTCGATAAAACACGCCTGCAAAGGACCGTTTCCTGCTACATGCCGATAGTGTACAAAGGCACCAAATCGACCCCGGAAAAGCCCGATGGCCGCAGCCTATCCCTCTCCCGCCCGGCCAATCCGCCGTCTGATCGGTTATGCACGGGTTTCGACCGAGGATCAGGCGACCGATGCGCAGGTCGACGAGCTGCGCGCCGCCGGCTGCCAGATCATCCACCAGGAGCACGGATCGGGCGCTTCGCGGGCCCGGCCGGTGCTCTTGCGCCTGATGCGGGAGATCGGCGCCGGCGACGTGCTGGTGGTCGTGCGGCTCGATCGGCTGGCCCGATCGGTCAGCCACCTGCTCGTGGTGATCGAGGATCTCGATCAGCGCCAGGCGCATTTTCGCTCGCTGCACGATCCGATCGACACCTCGACGCCGCAGGGCATGTTCTCGCTGCAGGTGCTGGGCGCGGTCGCCCAACTCGAGCGCGCCCTGATCGCCGAGCGCACCAAGGCCGGCATGAAGGCGGCCAAGGCCCGGGGAAAGCTGCCTGGCAATCCAGGCCTGCGCGAGCGCCGGCCCGAGGCGATCCGCGCGGCCTCCGCCGCCCGTCAGCGCGTCTATCTCGACGACCTGATCGCCTCGGCCTCGACCTGGTTACCGATCGTGCGGCGTTTGCGACCGCAGCACAGTTGGGATGACGTCGTGCGCGTGCTGAACCATAAGGGGCAGCGCTGGACGATCGAGAAGCTGCGCCGCGCCGTGCATCGCATGGTCCGCGAAAAACTGGCGGCGCCGGAGCTGATCAAGCGTTCGCCGCGGCGCCCGCCCGAAGACCGGCTGATGACGGTGGTCGCCGGCATCGCCATCGCCGATCCCGATCTCAGCCTGCGCGAGATCGCAAGCCAGCTGGAGCTGATGCGCGAGCGCACGCCGCGCGGTGGCCGGCAATGGGCCGCCTCTTCTGTGAAGTCGCTGCTGGATCAGGCGCGGCGCCTGGGACTGGCGGTGCACGATCCAGCGCCTGGCTCATGAGCCGCCCCAGCACGCGCTCACGGGCGCCCGCTTGGCGGTCCTGGACGTTTCGCCACTCGTCGCTCGCCAGGATCGTCTCGGCCATGGCGCGGTATTCAGTCACGCTGCGTGTCACAATCCGATCGCTGGGTGGCTGCGAAGTAGGCGGAGCCCGCGCCGGCGTCGACCTGCCTGTCCATTCGACCAACCGCTTGAGGCTGACGGGCGGCGGGCCGAATTCGCGACGCGCGCCGCCGAGATCGAGCAGTTGCGCGATCGCGACCAACGTCATCATGCGCCACCCCAGCGGCAAGGTCGCCAGCGGTGTATCGCGATCGACCTGAGCTCCGACTGAAAGCGACAGTCTGGTGTCCACGAGTTTGGTGATGACGGGCGCCCGGCTGCCGCCGCGGGTTTTTGGAAGCGCCCACAGCAGCCGCGCAACCCGCATCATGCGATCGGCCTCAGTTGGGCACGTATCGATCGCATCTCGGAAACGCATCGACAGCACCTCCATGGCCTGCGGAAATCGGGAAGGGACAACAGCCTTCGGTGCAATCCGGGCGCGGATGACGCGATCACAGTGGGCACAGACCAGACACGCAGCCTCGCTGCAGACCTTGAAGCGCCACCCCAGGCTGGCCAGGCAGTGTGGGCAGGCGTCGACGAGGGCGCAACCGTGGCGACCGCAGGTCACCCTCTCGACGAGCGCCCAGTCGCTGCGAAGATGATGGTCGCCGCCAGCCTCGGCGTCTTCATCGAGACAGGCCGGGCAGATCGGTCTCTGGAAACTCCGTGCCTGCGTCGCCTCCGCCCACAGAAGCCACCCCAGTGGTCTTGGCCGGTTTGAAAGCACGAGCGCGCTCAGCGATCCC
>CAZVMY010000388.1:0-3259 GCA_964628955.1 uncultured Methylocystis sp. | reverse complement strand
GGCGCCGGCACGACCTATCCCGACTACAAGCCGGCGCCCTTCATCGTCTCGTCCGAACACGACGGTGTCGACACGGTCACGGTCGTGACCGAAGGGATATTTTCCTACTGCGGCGTCAAGATCAAGATCGACACCGATCGGCACCTCGGCCCCGAGACCGCCGCCGTGCGCTGCAACGGCGAGCAGGTCGGCCATGTCACCACCGCGGAATACGGCTCGCAGATGCTCTCGATCGGCGGCGTCCGCCATCTCACCGGCGGTTCGAAGAAGGAGGGCATGGTCACCTGCGAGACGCTGCTCGCGCTGTGCAACGGCGGCACGGTCGATCTTTCGATCGACGGCGGCCACCACGTCACGGTCGGCGCCGGCCGCGCGCCGATCGTCGACGGCCGGCCGGAGGAGCGCATGCGGGTCGGCTGCGGCTCGGCCGCGATCGGCATGTTCGCCCGGCAGTGGCAGGGCCATGTCGACGAGGTGATCGTCGTCGACGACCACATCACGGGCGTGCTCACAGAACATCAGGCCGGCCGGGTGCTCGGCATGAAGCCGGCCGGCATCCGCGTGCGCGGCCGCCGCTCGACGCCCGGCCGCTATTTCCAGGTGGCCGAGCCGGGGCTCGGCTGGGGCGGAACCAACGTCACCGACCCGCTGGCGGTCCTGCAGAAGATCGATCCGGCCACGGCCTGGTCGGGGCTGCGGCTGCTGCTCACCTCGACCACCGGCGAGGACGCGCTCTACTGCATCCTCGACGAGGCGCTGCGACCGGTACCGACGGCGATGCCGGCGGCGGTCCGCGCGGTCGTCGACCGGATCGGCGAGAACTGCGAGCCCTCACTCGCGAGCGTCCTGTTCATGGCCGGCGCCGGCGGGTCGCTGCGCTCGGGCGTGACCGAGAATCCCGTGCTGCTGACGCGCGCGGTGCAGTCAGGCGAAGTCAGGGTCACGATGGGCGGCGCGCCGGCCTGGCTCTGGCCGGGCGGCGGCATCACCGTGATGGCCGATATCCTGGCGATGCCGAGGAACGCCTTCGGTTCGGTGCCGACGCCGGCGATCGTCGCGCCGATCGAGTTCACCATGCCGAGGGAACTCTATCTCGCGACGGGCGGGCATGCGGGGGATATCGTGACGATCGCGGAAGTGCTGCGTGATCACGGCGCCGCGGCGCGGATCGAGCGGGGCTGAGCCGATGCCGATGGGCCGGCCGGCGGCCCGCAGGCTGCCCGACGGACGCCTGCATCTCAATCACGGTCCGATCGATCTGGTGATCTTCGCCGACGGAGATCGGGCCGCGGTCGAGACCGCGTTCGCGGCGGCGGCGGCGCGGTTCGATACTCTTCTGGAAGAGCTGGTCGAAGAGCTTCCGGTCTTGCGGCGGCGGCTCGGCGAGGCGACCGAGGTCCGCGGCGAAACGGCCCGACGGATGGTCGCGGCCTGCCGGCCGTTCGCGACGGCACACTTCATCACGCCCATGGCGGCGGTGGCGGGCGCCGGCGCCGAGACGATCCTCGCGGCCATGACCACGGCCGCGCCGCTCGATCGCGCCTATGTCAACAACGGCGGCGACATCGCGCTGCATCTGGCGGCGGGCACCGCGCTCGACGTCGGTGTCGTGCGCGATCTGGTCCGAGTCGTGCCCGAGGGGCGCATGCGGATCGAGGCCGCAAGCCCGGTGCGCGGCATCGCCACCAGCGGCTGGCCGGGCCGCTCGTTCTCGCTGGGCATCGCTGATGCCGTGACGGTGCTGGCGCGCTCGGCGAGCCTGGCCGATGCCGCGGCGACCGTCATCGCCAACGCGGTCGACGCCGACGATCCGGCGGTCGTCCGCCGGCCGGCCCGGACGATCGATCCCGACAGCGATCTCAGCGATCGTCTGGTGACGGTCGCGGTCGGGCCGCTCGACCCCGCGACGGTCGTGCGCGCACTGGAACGCGGTGCGCGGGCGGCCGAAGCGGCCCGGCGGGACGGCCTGGTCGAGGCGGCGCTGCTCTCGATCAAGGGCGAATGGCGGAGCATCGGCTGAGCATTTGCCTCGACGGCATCCCGCCCGCTACATCCTCCGATGCCCCGCTTCCGCCTGACGATCGAGTATGACGGCACGCCCTATCTCGGCTGGCAGCGCCAGGCCGACGGGCGCAGTGTGCAGCAGGCGGTGGAGGAGGCGATCCTGCGCATCAGCGGCGAGGATCGGCGCATCATCACGGCCGGGCGCACCGATGCCGGCGTGCATGCGCTGGGCCAGGTCGCCCATGTCGATCTTCTGAAGGACTGGTCGCCGGACCGGCTGCGCGACGGGTTGAACGCGCATCTGCGCGATGCCGGCGACAGCGTCGCGGTGATCGAGGCGCAGGCCGTGCCGGCGGGCTTCAGCGCGCGCGCCTCGGCGCTCCGCCGGCATTACCTCTATCGGATCGTGGCGCGCCGGCCGCCGGCGCCGCTCGCCGCCGGCCGCGCCTGGCATGTGGCCCGGCCGCTTGACGCCGGGCTGATGCAGGAAGGAGCCGACCGGCTGCTCGGCCATCACGATTTCACCACCTTCCGCTCGATGGATTGCCAGGCGAAGAGCCCGATGAAGACGCTGGAACGGCTGGAGGTCACGCGCGATGGCGAGATCGTCGAGATCCGCGCCTCGGCCCGCTCGTTCCTGCATCATCAGGTGCGCTCGATGGTCGGCTCTCTGGAACTGGTCGGCGCCGGGCGCTGGAGCGCCGACGATCTGGCGGCTGCGCTCGCCGCCCGCGACCGGACGCGCTGCGGTCCGATGGCGCCGGCGGCCGGGCTTTATTTCGTCAGCGTCGATTATGCAGAAGAGGCCATGTCTTTCGTGACGGAGGACGATGCGGCGGACGCGGAAACGCTGGCCTGAGCGAGGTTCAACCGGCGAAATAGCGCTCGATCACGCGCTCGAAGATGCGCGTCAGCGTCTCGATGTCGGCCTCGGCCACGCGCTCGTCGACCTTATGCATCGTCTGGCCGACGAGGCCGAATTCCAGCACCGGGCAGTGGTCCTTGATGAAGCGGGCATCCGACGTGCCGCCCGTCGTCGAAAGCTCCGGACGGTGGTTGGTTTCCCGCGCCACCACCTCCGACATCATCTCGACGAACGCGCCGGGCTCCGTGACGAAGGCCGTGGCATTGGTCGGCTGAAAGGCGAGGTCATAGGTGACCGGGGGGCTGCCCTGCGCCGCCGCGGCGATGCGGCTGGATAGCTCGGCCGCCAGGCTGTCGGGCGTCCAGGCATCGTTGAAGCGGACGTTGAAGG
>CAZVMY010000387.1:0-3266 GCA_964628955.1 uncultured Methylocystis sp. | reverse complement strand
ATCCTCGTGCCCGGTGGCTTCGGAGCGCGCGGCGCCGAGGGCAAGATCCGCGCGGCGCAGTTCGCCCGGGAACGCAAGGTGCCGTATTTCGGCATCTGCTTCGGGATGCAGATGGCGTGCATCGAGGCGGCGCGGAACCTCGCCGGCATCGCCGATGCGAATTCGACCGAGTTCGGACCGACGTCGGAGCCCGTTGTCGGCCTGATGACGGAGTGGCTGAAGGGGAACGAACTCGAGCTGCGGGCCGCCGGAGGCGCCATGGGCGGGACGATGCGGCTGGGATCCTACCGCGCCGATCTGGCCGGCGGGTCGCGCATCGCCGGCATCTACGGCAGCCCGAGCATCGATGAGCGGCACCGTCACCGCTACGAGGTCAACATGCGCTACCGCGAGCGGCTGGAGGCGCACGGCATGAGCTTCGCGGGCGTCTCGCCGGACGGCCTGCTGCCGGAGACGGTCGAATACGTCGACCATCCCTGGTTCGTGGGCGTGCAGTACCATCCCGAGCTGAAGTCGCGGCCGCTGGAGCCGCATCCGCTGTTCCGGTCCTTCATCGCAGCGGCCGTGGAGCAGAGCAGACTGGTGTGAGTGGTCCGCTGGCCGGATCGTGATCCCGTTTGCCAATCGGCCGCATTTCGCGGATCATCACGCGTCGAGGAAACCCAGGGCGGGGGCTATGTGGTTCCAGCAGTCGGTCAGCGGGCTGCCGCTGTTCGTGCTCTATTTCGGCGTCGGCCTCGTCCTGACCGTGCTGTTCCTCGCCATCTACCAGAAGGTGACGGCCCACGACGAGATCGCCCTGATCCGCCAGCACAACGCGTCGGCGGCGGTGGCGCTGGGCGGCAATCTGCTGGGGTTCGCGATCCCGCTCGACAAGGCGATCGCGCAGTCGGCGAGCGTGCCCGACTGCGTCGTCTGGGCGCTGGTCGCCCTCGTGGTTCAGATCGGCGTCTACCTGCTGGTCAGGCTGCTGATCCCGGACCTTTCGAAGAACATCGAGAACAACGCGATGGCCAGCGCGCTGGCTCTTGCCTTCATCGCCGTTGCCGGCGGCATGCTGAACAGCGCCGCCATGACTCTCTATCCCGGCTGAGGAGGGAGCGATGAAGCGGACCGAGATGATCATCCTCGGTGCCGCAGGCGTCTTGCTGGTGGCGAGCCTGTGGCCGAGTTCCGAGCCGAAGGAAGAGAGCACCCAGGGTCTCGCCTTCGCGTCGCCGGACGAGTGCCGCGCCGCCGGAGCGCTGCCCGCGGCCGAATGCCAGACGGAGTTCGACCGCGCCCGGGAACAAAGCCTCGCGGTCGCGCCGAAATTCGAGAGCCAGCAGTCCTGCGAGCAGGAGTACGGCGCGAGCAACTGCCGTTCGGCGACCTGGAACGGCGCGTCGGTCTTCCTGCCGGCCATGGCCGGGTTCCTCCTCGCCCGCAGTCTGGGCGGCGGCCAGCAGACTCTCGCGCAGCCGCTGTTTCCCAACACGCGGCAGGGCCAGGTCTGCCCGCCGGGCGTCGATCCGCGGCTTCGCCCCGATTGCGCGCAGCCCCGCGCGTCCTCCGGTGGTGGCGGTGGCGGCGGAGGCGGTGGCGGTGGTTACCGCAGCTTCTCGACCGGCTCCGGGCGCACCGTGGTGCCGGGTGGCATTTCCGGCCCTCCCGGCTCGGTCGCTCTTGCCCGGGGTGCTGCAGTGGCGCAACCGGTCCGGTCGACGGTGGTTTCGCGCGGCGGCTTCGGTTCGATCGGCCGCGCGTTCTCGTCATCCGGCAGCTGAGCCGTGCAGCGGCTGAAGGTCCCGGAGCGACCCGACTGGCCGGTGCGCGTCGAGGCACTGGGCTTCGACTTCCATTCGCCGGGCGGCCAGCGTTACTGGGACGAGAGCGTCGTCTGGACGTTCACGCTCGATGAGATCGAGCGCCAACTGGAAGCGCCCACGGCGGAGATCGAAAGTCTCTGCTTCGCATTCGTCGAGCGCGCCGTCGCCGACGAGACGGTGCTGCGCAGGCTCGCGATCCCCGAAGCGCATTGGGCGACGATTGCCGAAAGCTGGCAACGTGGCGACCGGAACCTCTACGGCCGGCTCGACCTCGCCTACGACGGCAGCGGCCCGGCCAAGCTACTGGAATACAACGCCGACACGCCGACGTCGCTGCTCGAGGCCGCGGTCGTGCAATGGGCGTGGCTCGAAGAGGCGATGACCGCGGGTGTCGTGCCGCGGGGCGCCGACCAGTACAACTCGATTCACGAGCGGCTGATCGAGGCCTTGCGCCAGATCCGGGGCGGCACGCCGTTCCGGCTGCATCTCGCCGCGGCGGCCGACAGCCCGGAGGACCAGGGCACGGTGGCTTATCTCGCCGAATGCGCGCGGCAGGCCGGGTTGCAGACGGCTCTGCTCGACATGGAGCAGATCGGCCTCGCCTCGGACGGCCGCTTCGTCGATGCCGACGCCCGGCCGATCGAGGTGCTGTTCAAGCTCTACCCCTGGGAATGGATGTTCCGGGAGGCGTTCGGCGACAGGATCGCCGGGTCGAGGGCGCAGTTCATCGAGCCGCCCTGGAAGGCGCTGCTGTCGAACAAGGGCCTGCTGCCCTTTCTGTGGGAGATGGCGACGGAGCATCCGAACCTGCTGCCCGCCTTCTTCGCGGACGACCCGCGGGCGAACTCCCTGGTCGCGGCCTATGTCGAAAAGCCGATCTACTCGCGCGAAGGCGCCAACGTCAGGGTTCACGGCGCCGGAGCGTCCGACGTCGCCACCGAGGGTCCCTATGGCGCAGAAGGCGCGGTTCGTCAGGCGCTCGCACCCCTGGCGTCCACGGGCGGTGGCGGTGTTGCGGTCATCGGCTCCTGGCTGATCGCGAGTGAACCGGCTGGCATCGGCATCCGCGAGGACGACAGCCTCGTCACACGCGATACCGCGCGTTTCGTGCCGCATCTGATCCTGCCGTGATCCGATAGGCGTGACGGTGGCGGGCCCGCATGGTAGTCGGCCGCGCATGTCTGCTCCCGATCATGCCCGCGGCATCGACCAGGTCGTGCTGCCGGCCCGCGATCTCGACGCGGCCGTCGCGCTCTACCGGCGCATGGGCTTTCAGGTCGGTGCGCGCAACCGCCATCCCTGGGGAACCGAGAACCACATCGTCCAGCTCGAAGGCTGTTTCCTCGAGCTGATCGGCATCGGTGCCGGCGTCGAGGTTCCGCCGCACGGACCGAGGCGCTTCTCGTTCGGCGCGCATGTGCGCCAGAATTTGGCGGGCGAGGGGATGTCGATGCTCGC
>CAZVMY010000386.1:0-3271 GCA_964628955.1 uncultured Methylocystis sp. | reverse complement strand
GACGCGGCAGAGGGCGTGCGCCTGCCGGCGGCGGCGCTGCTCGTCGCCGACAAGCTGCCGGCGAACGACCCGCAGAAGCCGATCGCGCTCGCCTACAAGCAGAAATACGAGAGCGTCACCGGTCAGCCGGTCTCGACCTTCGGCGGCCACGCCTATGACGGCCTGTTCATCCTCAAGGGCGCCATCGAGCGGGCGAAGTCGAGCGATCCGGCGAAGATCCGCGACGAGATCGAGAAGACCAAGGGCTTCATCGGCACGGCCGGCATCTTCTCCATGTCGGCAACCGACCACATGGGCCTCGATCTCGCGGCCTTCAAGATTCTCGAGATCCGCAAGGGCGACTGGACCCTGGCGGAAGGCGCGACCAACTGAGCCCCTGCCACCCTTCCTTATCCTGAAGTGCCCGCGCAAGCGGGGCCTCGAAGGGTGACCGGGGGAGGGCGGTGGGTACCCTTCGAGGCTTGGCTCCGCCGCGCACCTCAGGGTGAGGCGGAGGAAGCCGGACCGGAGCGGACGCTCGAGAAAGGCATGGCGGCGATGGCCGATCTGCTGCAATTCCTCGTCTCCGGCGTCACGGTCGGCGCGGTCTATGCCATGGTGGCGCTCGGCTTCACCCTCATCTACAACGCCTCCGGCGTCGTGAACTTCGCTCAGGGCGAGTTCGTGATGCTCGGCGGCATGGTGACGGTGTTCACCGCCGCGGCCGGACTGCCGCTCCCGGTCGCTGCGCTCGCCGCGGTCGTCGTCACCGTTCTCGTCGGTCTCGTGTTGCACCGCGCCGTGATCGAACCGGCCCGCGGGGCGGATGCCGTCACGCTCATCATCCTCACGATCGGCGCCTCGCTCGTCATCCGGGGTGCCGCGCCGATCGCGATGGACAAACAGTTCCACAAGCTGGCGGGGTTCTCCGGCGACCAGCCGATCGCGGTTCTCGGCGCCGCGATCCTGCCCCAGGCGTTCTGGGTCATCGGCGGAGCGGGAGTCGTCCTGCTCCTGCTGTGGGCGTTCCTCAACCGGACGCTCTTTGGCAAGGCTGTTCTCGCCACGGCGGCCAACCGCATGGCGGCGCAACTCGTCGGCATCGATACCGGCCTCGTCATGGCCGCGTCCTTCGGCCTCTCGGCGGCTATCGGCGCCATTGCCGGCCTCCTCGTCACGCCGATCACGCTGACGAGCTACGACGTCGGCACCGTGCTGGCGTTGAAAGGTTTCGCCGCCGCGGTGCTCGGCGGCATGGGCAATCCGCTGGGTGCCGTGCTCGGCGGGCTGCTCATCGGCCTGCTGGAAGCGCTGGCCGCCGGTTACGTCAGCTCCACCTACAAGGACGCGGCCGCGTTCATCACCATCATCCTCGTGCTGATCGTGATGCCGGGCGGGCTGTTCGGCGCGAGGGCCGCCGACCGTGTCTGACCTCGCACTCCCGGCGACGGTTCCAGCAGCGCGCCGCGTTCCGGAGCGCTGGCTGGTGCTCGCCGCGATCCTCGCTCTGGTCGCGCTGCCGAGCTTCGTGCTGCCGTCGGGATATTACTTCCGCGTCGGCGCTCTCGTCTTCATCTCCGCCATCGCGGTCGTCGGCCTCAACCTGCTGATGGGCTATGCCGGGCAGGTGAGCCTCGGCCATGCCGGTTTCTTCGGCATCGGCGCCTATGCGGTGGCGGTGCTGCCGGCGCATTTCGGCGTGCCATCGCTGGCGGCGGCGCTTGCCGGGACGACGTTCGCGGGCCTCCTCGCCTTTGCGGTCGGCCGGCCAATTCTCCGGCTCAAGGGCCATTATCTCGCCGTGGCGACGCTCGGCTTCGGCATCCTGGTCGCGCTGGTCCTGAACAACGAGGTGGCCTGGACCGGCGGGCCGGACGGCATGGCGGTGCCGCGCCTGACGGTGTTCGGGACCCGGCTGCGCTCGCCGGAAACCTGGTACTGGATCAGCGGCGGCCTGCTCGTCGTCGCCTGCTGGCTGGCGCTCAATCTCGTCGACAGTCCGACCGGCCGGGCGCTGCGCGCGTTGCACGATTCGCACGTCGCGGCCGAGGTTCTGGGCGTCGATGCCGCGCGCTTCAAGCTGGTCGTCTTCGTCGTTTCGGCGGTCTATGCAGCGGTAGCCGGCGCCTGCCTCGCGCTCTTCAACGGACACATCACGCCTGATACCGCAGGATTCCTGCACTCGATCGAGCTCGTCACCATGGTCGTGCTCGGCGGCATGGGATCGGTCCTGGGTGCCGTCGCTGGCGCCGCCGTGCTGGTGATCCTGCCGCAGGTCCTGACCGTGTTCCACGAGTACGAGCATCTGATGCTCGGCCTGATGATGATCGTCATCATGATCTTCATGCGCGCCGGGCTCGTGCCGACGCTGGCGGCACTGCTGCGGCGGAGAGCGCCGTGAACGTCCTCGCGGTCGATGGCGTCGGCATCGCCTTCGGCGGCGTGAAGGCGGTGGATGCCGTCTCGTTCGAGGCGAAGGCCGGATCGGTTCTCGCCATCATCGGGCCGAACGGCGCCGGCAAGACGACGCTGTTCAATCTGGTGTCCGGGGTCTACCGCACCGGCACGGGGCGGATCGTCCTCAACGGCGTGGACGTCACCGGCCTTTCGCCGTTCGCGCTCGCACAGCGCGGCCTGTCGCGTACGTTCCAGAACCTCCAGATCTTCCAGCGCATGACGGCGCTGGAGAATGTCATGGTCGGCGCCCATCGACATCGCCAGGGGAGCGTGCTGGCCGACCTTTTCCGCTGGCCCGGCACCGGCGCCGCCGAGCGTCGCATGCGCGCCGAGGCGCTCGATCTGCTGGCATCGGTGGGACTCGCCGACGAGGCCGGCCGCCGCGCCGGTGCGCTTCCCTACGGCGCGATGAAGCGGCTGGAGATCGCGCGCGCGCTGGCCTCACGACCGAGTATCCTGCTCCTCGACGAACCCGCCGCCGGCCTCAACGCCACCGAGACCCACGACGTCGATCGCCTGATCGCCGACATCGCCCGGCGCGGCATCGCCGTGGTGCTGATCGAGCACGACATGAAGCTGGTCATGGCCATCTCCGAACGCGTGCTGGTCATGGAGCAGGGACGGGTGCTGGCCGAGGGCGCTCCGGAGGCGATCGCGCGCGATCCGCGGGTCATCCAGGCCTATCTGGGCGCCGGCTACGTCAGCCTGACCGATGCTCCCGCAGACGAGCCCGCCCCTGCTCGCGCTTGAAGGCGTCGTCAGCCGCTACGGTCGGATCGAGGCGCTGCACGGCGTCTCGCTCACCGTCGGGCAGGGCGAGATCGTGGCGCTGGTC
>CAZVMY010000385.1:0-3273 GCA_964628955.1 uncultured Methylocystis sp. | reverse complement strand
GCCATCGGGCTATCCCGTCTGTCTCGGACCGGGGCTATCCCCGCATCAACGAGTGCAATGTGGCATCATCTGCCGCATTGGTCAATATCTTACCTCGATTGATCTCCATACAATTTGCGCGCCGCTTCGACCGAGGCGTCGAGGCTGGTGGTATCGCTCCGCCACGACGTTGCCGGCGGCTCGTAGGCGCTGCGCCGAGACTTTCGATCTCTTTCCGCGATCCGATCAAGCCGGCCGAGCACGGCGGCGAAGAAGCCGAGCACGACGAAAGCCCCGAGGCCGGATAATCCGGTGAACAGCGGCGCGGAAACCAGCGCCAACACCGCCAGAATCCAAAGGCACGTCTTCACAGCTTCCCTCCACTCCAGAACGCGCGCCCCTCGACGATCAGGCGCTCGGCCGATCCGGGACCGAGGACCTCCTGATTGTAGCGGTCGTTGTCCGACGTCAGCACCAGACCACCATCCACCCGCTTCTGGACGCGTTTGAGCCTGGCGTCGCCGTCGACGACGATCGCATAGATCCCGTCGTCGCGCACGCGGCGCACGCGCCGGTTGATCAGCACAAGCGCACCGTCGGCGATGGTCGGCTCCATGCTGTCGCCGCGGCTGCGGATCGCGTGCGCCTCGTCCGGCGAGACGCCAAGTCGCCGCAGCTCGGCGCGCGAGAACGGCACGTGGCCGACGATCTCGACGTCGGCGTTCTCAGCGCCGGGACCGGCCGAGGCCGTGATGTCGAGCAATGGGATGCTGCAGGTGTCGGGATCACCAGGCTGTGTTCCTGCGGCCAGGGTGTGCGATCCTAGATCGAGCAGCTGGTCGACGGATACCCCCAGCGTCGCCGCCAGCCGTCTGAATACCGTGATCTTCGGCTCCGCGCGGCCCGAGAGATATGTGTTGAGCGTGCTCAGCGGGATGTCTGCACGATCCGAAACGGCCTGATTGCCTCCCTTGAGCCGAACGAGCTCGCGCAGCCGGTGCGCGAGGGCGTCGATCTCGTCCTGTGAGGCCACTCCTGATCTCCAGATACTTTCGTGCACGACAGACCTCATGTTCCTGTTGACTGCCATCTAGGAACACGTAGGATTGCGGTGCATCAACATGAACCGGTCGGGCTGGTTAACACGGCGCGCGGTCAGTTTCGAGGGACGACGTGCGAAAAGCTGGCTGGCACGAGCAGGACATCATCGCCGCGGTCCGGAAGAAAGGCAGCTCGCTGCATCAGCTGGCGCGCGAGGATGGCCGTCCCGGAACGACTTACACCCGGGCGCTACGCAAGCGCTTCCCGCACGTGCAGCGACGGATCGCGTCGTTCCTCGGGCTCTCCTGCCACGAACTATGGCCGCACTGGTACGACGAGACCGACTCCCTGCGCCCGACGTCCTCCAGCAGACAGCGGAGGGCGGCATGAGCGACGTCCTGCAGATCGTCGCGCTCGACGCGATCGAGATCATCGAGCGGCTTCGGCCGGTCGACGCCGACAACGTCGCGGCGATCGCGGCGTCGATGGCCGAGATCGGCATGCAGCAGCCGATCATCGTCCGTCCGGTCGACGGATCCAACCGGCTCAGGCTGGTTGCCGGCGCGCACCGGGTCGCGGCGGCCATCCAGCTGGGCTGGGACGAGATCGGCGCGATCGTGCTGCCGGTCGACGACGCCCAGGCGCGGGTGATCGAGATCGACGAGAACCTGATGCGCCGCGAGCTTTCGCTGCTCGACCGGGCCATCTTCCTCGGCCAGCGCAAGGGACTCCACGAGATTGCGCACCCCGAAACCGCGCACGGAAAAAGCAAGAGAAAATCGAGAGATAGAAAAGTGGCCAACTTGGCCACTTTCTCGCGCTTCTCGGCGGACGCCGCTCGAAAGACCGGGCTGTCGGAGCGTTCCATTCGCCGCGCGGCCGCGCTGTTCAGCGCCCTCGCCCCCGAGACCGTCGCGCTCCTGCGCCTCACGCCCTTCGCCGACAATCAGGCGGCGCTGCAGAAGTTGGCGGACATGGAGGACAAAAAGGCGCAGGTCGACGTTGCCCGGAAGCTCGCCGAGGGCGCCGCCCGCAACGTGTACGAGGCGGCGCTCGCCGCCGGGATCGGGTCGCCGAGCGACGGCGATCCCGACGAGATCGTCTGGCGGCGCTTCTGCGCGCTTTGGGAACGGGCGACGCCACGTGCCCGCCGGATGATCCGCGACCACATCGCCGTCAGCGACCAGAAGACCGAGCCGAAGGGCAGGCGCCCGTGAAGCTCTGGCTGACCGCCGCCGAGATCGCCGAGGCCGGGCTGCCCGGCCTGCCCGAAACGCGGCGCGGCGTGCACGCCTTCGCCTTGCGGGCGGACTGGGCGGCGCACGCCAGGCTCGTGCGGGAGCGCAATGGCCGTGGCGGCGGGATGGAATATCACGCGCTGGTGCTGCCGGGCCCGGCGCGGGCAGCTTGGTTCGGGCGCCAGCTCGACAGCATGCCGGCCGCGGCCGCTGCCGCGGTGCTGGCGGAGCCGGACCTCTCCGGATCCACCGTCGACGGCGCGGCCATCCAGCGCGACGCCCGGCTCGCGGTGCTCGGCGCCTACCGCGCCTTCCTCGACCGCTCCGGCCTGCGGCCGACCCAGGCCATTCCGCTGTTCGTCGACATGGTCCGGGCCGGCGCGGCGCCCTTGCCCGGATGGGTGCGGGAGCGGGTCGGCTCGCTCTCGGAGCGCAGTCTCGCCCGCTGGATCGCGGCTCGCCGCGCCGGCGCGCTGGAGCGTCTCGCTGTCGATCGCGGCGCGCACCGTCGCGGCAGCGGCGCCTTCGAGCGGGCCGACGTCCGGGCGTTCACGCTGGGTCTGCTCGCCAAGCAGCCGATGCTCTCTGCCTGGCACGTGGCGCGGATCGTCGCGGACGAGTTCCCGACGTTGCCGCCGGTCTCGATCCGGACCGTGCAAGGCGCTTTGAAGCGGCTTCGAAGCGACGCGCACGTGCCGCTGACCGCCATCACCAACCCCGATGCCTATCGCTCGCGCTACCGCTTCGCGGGGCGCCACAGCCATCCGACGAGCCGGCCGAACGAGTTGTGGATGATCGACGCCTCGCCAGCGGACGTGCTCTGCGTCGACGGACGCCACTCGGTCTACGTGGCGATCGACGTCCATACGCGGCGCGTCATCGTCTACGTGTCGCCGACGCCCCGCGCCTCGGCGGTCGGCCTGCTGATGCGCCGCGCCATCCTCGCCTGGGGCGTGCCGGAGCGGCTCAAGACCGACAACGGCAGCGATTTCACCGCCCGCGAGACCCAGCGCCT
>CAZVMY010000384.1:0-3276 GCA_964628955.1 uncultured Methylocystis sp. | reverse complement strand
AACACGACCAGCGCGAGCGCGGCCGCGCCCAGCGCGGTCAGCGTGAGCGCCATGCCGCCCACCCGCCCGAGGCTGGAACCGCTGGCCTGCGAGATGCCGGTCGCATGCGCCAGCCGGCCGAGGAGGAGAAGGCCGCCGATCAGATGCAGCACCCAGGGCCGCGCGCCCAGCAGCGCGAGCACGATCATGGCGAGCATCACCGGCGGCACCGTCTCGCAGAAATTGGCATGGGCCCGCACCGCGCGCAGAAGCAGCGTGTTGCCGCCGTCGCCGAGCCCGACCCGGTTGGCACGGCGCAGCCGGATCACGCGCACCGTGAGGACGATCAGGATCGCGATGAACGCGGCGGCATAGAGCGCCGTGATCCGGAGGCCTCGGACGAAGGGCATCAGATCGAGATCGTCGACGAAGATCGGCATGGGGATGCTCCGGCCTAACCACCCGTCAATCATGCGACGCGATGGGCGCCGCCGATCGCGACGCAGCAAGGGCTTAACCACGCCGTTTAAGCCTTCGCCAGCGGATTCGATGTCACGGTCCCCCGCATCGAGGCCGCCGCAGAGCGGCCCGATGAACAGGGACTGCGACAGATGGTGCATGAGACGGCGACCTCGGGGTCGGGCGCGTGCCGCCCCCTCGTGGCCATGGGTCCGATGAAAGATGCATGGGCGGGCGGACCCGGAGCGGATGGCTCCTGGACGCTCGCCGGCGACCGCGTGGTCCTCCTGCGCCAGATCGCAGGCGCGACCCGCCGCATCACGGTGCCGCTGGCAGACTACCTCGGCGTGGCGCTGCGGGTTCGACCCGCGCCGGGCGGGCCGGTGTTCGAAACCGTGCTGACCCACGACGACGCCGACCTGTGCATCACTCTCGGCGCCCTCCAGGACGACACCGACGTCATCGCCTGCTGGCGCCAACAAGCGGCGGAACTGCGTCTGCCGCTGCTCATCGAGGACGAGGCCGGCATCCGGCGGGTCTGGCCGGAGCCCGCGTCGAGCGCCCGGCGCCTCGGCCGGTCGACGTCGGGCCGTCGTCCGCGCTTCCTCGCCCGCCGCAAGGGCGCGCTGCCCGGCCCGCTCGTCATTCTCGCGAAACGCGAGATCACGGCGGCCGGCCGGCGTTAGACGAACGCCGCGACCACCGGGTCCAGCAGCAGCCCGGCGAGGAGCAGAAGCCCTGCGTCGCGGTTCGAGTGGAACAGCCTGAGGGCCAGGGCGCCGTCGGCCGGATCGATCCTCGACACCTGCCGCGCGAGATGCAGCGCGAAGGCGGCGAGTCCGACCCAGGCGGCTCCCTTCGCGCCCGCGGTCCACAAGGCGGCCACGAACAACAGCACGGTCAGGAGATAGCAGATCGCCACGAACGTCACGGCGTGCCGGCCATAGGCGCGGGCGGTCGAGCCGATGCCGACGATGGCGTCGTCCTCGATGTCCTGCAGCGCATAGATCGTGTCGTAGGCGACCACCCAGATCACGGCGCCGACGTAAAGCAACAGGGCGGGCGCGGCGAGCGAGCCGAACGCAGCGGCCCAGCCCATGAGCGCGCCCCATGCGAAGGCGAGACCGAGCACGACCTGCGGATGGTTCGTCACCCGCTTCATGAACGGATAGATCACGACGGGCAGCAGCGACGCCAGCCCGACCAGGATCGCGAAGCGGTTGAAGCTGAGCAGGACCATGAGGCCGATGAGACTGAGCAGGCTGCCGAAGACGACGGCGTTGCGCACGCTGATCGTCCCGGAGGGCAGCGGCCGTCCGCGGGTGCGCTCGACCCGGCCGTCGAGGTCGCGATCGACGACGTCGTTCCAGACCGAGCCAGCGCCCCGCATCGCGACCGCGCCGATCAGGAACAGGATGAGATGGCCAGGCGGCGGCCAGGCCCAGCCCGCATGGAGCGAGGCGAGCGCGCTCGACCACCAGCACGGCAGAACGAGCAGCCACCAGCCGATCGGCCGGTCGAGCCGCGCGATGCGCAGATAGGGCCGGCTCCAGACCGGCGCGATCCTGTCGACGATGGTGTTCTGCGCGGCGTCGGCCGGACGCACGTCGCCGAGCCGCGTCGTGGCGGTCGAGGGTCCAGCTGCCTCGCTCATTGCGAGACCGGCGTGGCCGTCAGAGCGCTCCCTGCGGCAGCCGGATCCCCGAGCCCGGCGCCGCCGGTGCACCCTGGCCACCCTGCGCCTGCTGCTGCTGGCGCGCCTGGGCGTTGAGTTCCCGCTGCTTCGCGGCGGCCGTGCAGGCCTGTCCGCGCATGTTGCCCGCCTGTTTCGACGACGTGGTGATCGATTCGATCGCGTTGTCGGGGATCTGGCACCAGTCCTTGTTGGCCGTCATCCAGGTGAGCAGCTTCTGCTCGGTGGAACTCAGCCGGCCGAACACCTGGCAGGCGGCTTCGGCCGTCGGCTTCTTCTTGGCAAAGCCGTTGATGCGGTCGACCAGCGACTGGCGCTCGGTCATGATCTTCTGGAAGTCGGTCCGGCAGCTCTCCGCCGATTGCCCGAAGGCCGCGCCGGGCAGGGCGGCGACCAGACCGGCCAAGATGATGAGTCGCATGGGTCACCCCGCTGATCACGAGAACAATCGTCAACGCCATGCGAACGGCAAAATCAAGGCTTTCCTGCCGTCGAGGCGTCCGAACGCGTCGTCTCGCGTCAGTTCATACGCGCGAACATCTCGTCGAAGGCATAGCCGGCGCCGCGCACGGTGCGGATGGGATCGGGCTTGCGCGGGCGGTTGAGCACCTTGCGCAGGCGGCCGACGTGGACGTCGACGGTGCGCTCGTCGATGTAGACGTCGCGACCCCAGACGCCGTCGAGCAATTGCTCGCGCGAGTAGACCCGTCCCGGGTTCTGCATCAGGAACTCGAGCAGCCTGAATTCCGTCGGTCCGAGGTGGATTTCGCGGCCGGCCCGACGCACGCGCCGCGTATCGCGATCGAGCTCGATGTCGCCGGCTGCGAGGAGTGCGGCAATGTGCTCGGGCTTGGAGCGCCGCAGCAGCGATTTCACGCGCGCGAGGAGTTCCGGCACCGAGAACGGCTTGACGACGTAATCGTCCGCCCCCGTCGCGAGCCCCCGGACCCGCTCGCTTTCCTCGCCGCGCGCGGTCAGCATGATCACGGGCAGCTGCTTGGTCTGCGGCCGCTGCCGGATGCGGCGGCAGAGTTCGATGCCCGAGAGCCCGGGCAGCATCCAGTCGAGCAGGACCAGATCAGGGATGGTCTCGCGCAGCCGGATCTCGGCGTCGTCGCCGCGGACTTCGCTGTCGACGGCGTATC
>CAZVMY010000383.1:0-3281 GCA_964628955.1 uncultured Methylocystis sp. | reverse complement strand
CGCATCCCTGTAGGCCGGCTGGTTCAGCACGAAGTCGGGCTTCGGCTGGCCGGACTCGTCATAGCGCATCTCGGCGAACAGGCCCGCCCCGAGCCCGGTGCGCTTGATCGTCTTCAGGTACTGCTTTGGGATGATCATGTCGGTGTCGACGTTGAGCACCTTGAGCGGCGCCGCGACGGACGTGAGCGTCGTGAACGGTTGCATCGGCATCCTCCGGTTCTGCCCTGCATAGCCAATCCGCGTCCGGACGCAAAATCCACCGTCGGGATTTGCCGGATGGTAACGCGCCGCTGGCAGAAGGAGGCCATGGCGCAGACCCATGACCTTCCCGCCCGCTTCGCCAACCTGAAGCTCGGCGAGTTCTCGGGCGAGAAAGTGCTTTACGCCGCCGAGCCCGATGCGCGGCGCGCCTTCCTCTATGCCAGCCTGATCTGGATCTTCGCCATTCCGTGGACGGCCTTCGCCCTGTTCTGGGAAGGCATGGTGCTCGGGCCCTTCCTGTCGGCGGCGACCGGCGGCCCCGATTTTCTCCCGGTGATGATGGGCGTGATGGCGCTGTTCGGCGTGCCGTTCGTCCTCGTCGGCTTCGGCATGCTGGGCGCCCCGTTCTGGCAGTTCCGCACGGCGCGCCGCACGGTGCACGTGATCACGGACCGGCGGCTGGCCACCGTCGTGGTCGGCCCGACCATGCAGGTCGAGAGCTTCCGCCCGCGCGAGATCGGCACCATCGCCCGCTCCGAGCGTGCGGACGGCAGCGGCTCGCTCAAGGTCGGCGTCGGCCGAGAGCGCGACAGCGAGGGCGACGTCGTCGCAAAGACGCATCATCTGATGGGCGTGCCGGACGTGCGGCGCGCCGAGACGCTGCTGCTCGGCCTGAAGGACGCGCCGGCTCAGAGATAGGCAATGAAGCGGCCGGCCGCCGCCACGAACAGCCAGAGCACGAGCGACAGGACGGCGAGGCCGCGGGCCATGGCCGGCACCACGACCGTGCCGTCGTCGGCGAGCAAGCGTCCACAAACTGCCTGGAGCAGGCCGACGTTGGTGAGCGCCAGAACCAGCGCCAGCATCTTGAGCTGGAACGACGGGTTCTGCGCGATGATCGCGGCTTCCGGCGTGAAGAGCACGAAGCCCGAGAGCGCGACCAGCACGAAGGCGCCGATCGCAAGCGGTCTGAACCGTCGGATCACGTCGGCGACCGGCGCGGCGCGCAGCCAGCCGACGAGCCGCGCGTCCATCAGCGCCACGCTGGCGAAGAAGACGATCACCGCCAGGACATGCACGACGTTGGCGGCCGGATAGATCCAGATCGCATCGCGCACCAGAAACGCGAAGCCCGAGCCCTGGAGGCTGGCGAGCACGGCGAGAATGCCGGCGGGCTCCGCGGCGCCGTGCTCCATCGCCCTCTCCGGTCCTTCAGCGCAGCTCGTAGCGCTTGCCGGCGACCTCGATCCATTCGGCGCGCATCTCGCCCTCGCGCGACCGGCTCGGATAACCATGCGCCGTGATGGTCGCGCCAACCTTGATCAGCTCGGCGACGGCGCCGCGCGTCTGCATGCGCGAAGGGGGCGCGAAGGTGACCTCCCAGCTCTTGTCGCCCGCTTTCAGATCGACGTGGACGTGCGGATTGGCGAATTCGAGCGTCGTGACCTGGCCGGTGAGGGTCTGGGGATTGCCGGCATCGTAGGAGCCCCAGCCGTGATGAGCGACGGCGGGAACGGCGAGCGCGGCCGCGACGGCGGCTCCGGCGGCGGCAAGGCGGATCGGGCGGGTCTTGATCGACGGATCGGCAGTCATTGGACACTCCTGGTCTGGCCGGCGTGACGGACACGAAGGTGGCACGCGGCCGGCCCAAGGCAAGGAGCTTCAGGCCGCCCCGCGTTCGATCGCTTCCATATCCTCGTCCGACAGGCCGAAATGATGGCCGATCTCGTGCACGAGCACATGGGTGACGATGTGGCCGAGCGTCTCGTCGTTCTCGGCCCAGTAATCGAGGATCGGCCGCCGGTAGAGCCAGACCATGTTCGGGAACTGCCCCGTCTGCGGCGTGGCACCCGCCTGCACCAGCCCGACGCCCCGGAACAGCCCGAGGATGTCGAAGGGCGATTCGAGTTCCATCTCGTCCATGGTCTCGTCGTCGGGAAATTCATCGATACGGATGACGACGCCGTCGCACAGCCGGCGGAAATCGTCCGGCAGGGCGGCGAAGGCCGCCTCTGCCAACACCTCAAATTCCGCGACGGTCGGTGATTTCAGGCCGGCGAGATCGGGGCTCATCGCAGGATGTAGGTGACGGTCACGTGCCAGAGCAGCACGACGACCACCACCGCGCCGAGCATGCGGCCGATCCGCCGCCCCCAGAGCTCGATCCGGTCACCGTCGGGCGCATCCTTGCCGGCAAGATGGTCGGTCGCGCGGGCGAGCGCCGAGGAGCCGAGCGTCTGGCTCTCGCGCTCGAGGCGGGCGAGATCGGCGCGGGCGGCCGTCGCGACCTTGTCTTCGCGCGGCCCGCTCATCGGCTCAGGCGCCCGGCCACGTCCGCACGTCGACGAAATGCCCGGCGATCGCCGCCGCGGCCGCCATCGCGGGCGAGACGAGATGCGTGCGGCCCTTGTAGCCCTGCCGGCCCTCGAAGTTGCGGTTGGAAGTCGAGGCGCAGCGCTGGCCGGGCTTGAGCTGGTCCGGGTTCATGCCGAGGCACATCGAACAGCCGGGCTCCCGCCACTCGAAGCCGGCCGCCTTGAACACGCGGTCGAGGCCTTCCGCTTCCGCCTGCTCCTTCACGAGGCCGGAGGCGGGGACGACCATGGCGTAGGCCAGCCGTTCGCTGATCCGGCGGCCCTCGACGATCTTCGCCGCCGCCCGCAGGTCCTCGATCCGCCCGTTGGTGCAGGAGCCGAGGAACACGACGTCGAGCTCGATGTCGGTGATCGGCGTCCCGGCCGAAAGCCCCATGTAGTCGAGCGCGCGGCGCTTCGAGGCGCGCTTCACCTCGTCGGGGATCGCGTCGGGATCGGGCACCCGCCCGTCGACCGCGATCACGTCCTCTGGGCTCGTCCCCCAGGAGACGATCGGCGGCAGGTTGGCAGCGTCGAGCGTGATCACGCTGTCGAACTGCGCGCCCTCGTCGGTGACGAGCGTGTCCCAGTAGCGCCGCGCCTGATCCCACAATTCGCCTTTCGGCGCTTTCGGCCGGCCTTCGAGATAGGCATAGGCCTTGTCGTCCGGCGCGATCATGCCGGCGCGCGCGCCGCCCTCGATCGACATGTTGCAGACGGTCATGC
>CAZVMY010000382.1:0-3282 GCA_964628955.1 uncultured Methylocystis sp. | reverse complement strand
GCCAAGAACCAGAACGGACTTTCCTTCGAATTCGGCCACTGCGACCTCCTTGAGTATTAAAGTAGAAGACACTACATAATTCTCCGGTAGCGGTGGTCAAGGGATTATGTAAGAATGACTACAGAAAAAGTGCGCGTCCGCGGGCGGCCGCGCCAGTTCGATCCCGAGCAGGCGGTCGCCACCGCCCAGCGGCTGTTCCACGCGCGCGGCTACGACGCCGTCAGCGTCTCGGACGTGACGGACGCCCTGGGCATAAACCCGCCCAGCTTCTACGCCGCCTTCGGCAACAAGGCCGGCCTCTTCACGCGGATACTCGATCGGTACGCGGGCACCGACGCCATTCCGATGGCCGAGATGCTGCGACCCGACCGGCCGGTGGCCGAATGTCTCCTGTCGGTGCTCGAGGAGGCTGCCCGGCGCTATGCCGCCGATCCAGTCGCCTCGGGCTGCCTCGTGCTGGAGGGAACTCGCTGCAACGACGTGGAGGCACGAGAGGCGGCCCGCGCGTTCAACGTTGCGGGCGAGGGCCTGGTCCGCGACTACATAGCCATTCGGCACCCCAACGACGCGGCCGCGGTGACGGACTTCGTCAGCACGACGATGTCGGGGCTCTCCGCCAAGGCCCGCAACGGACACGACCTCGAGCAGCTTCTCGCGACCGCCCGGCTCGCCGGGCTCGCGATCGCGCAGGCTCTCACGGTTCCCGGTACCCGGTCAGTCACGCCTCTACGGTAGATCTGTGTCACAGACCCGCGCAGCCAAGCCGTGCGCGTAGCGAACGACCTGCGGGACGGGCCTCGCTAGGCTTTGACTCGGACCGCCGCTGCGGCGGCTCGGCGTGCAAGCGCGGTATGGCCGCCGCGGCTCCGAGGTCGAAGGTTGCAGACAGAATCACGCCGCAAGTTCGATCGAAGTGGGTCCCAACACCGACCGACCCAGTGGCATCACCTGACCGGCGAAGCGGTCGATGACCGCACCGACCTCCGCCATTGGCAGGCCGCCGATGTCGATCTGGGCCAGCAGGCGGTCGAACGGAGCGACCTCGTGCACCGCCAGGATCTTGTCCACCACCTCGGTCACCGACCCGACCAGGAGCGCCGTGCTGCCGCTGCAATTCGGGCCTGCCTGCCTTAGCAGGCCTCCGAAAAAGGGGAGCGCAAGTGCCGCAAAGCGGAGGCGGTGGGCATGCCGTTTCATTCGAGAGACCATCCCGCGCGCGAGCTTGCTGAGCGGCTGTCTGACGTCCGCCGAGAGAAACTCAGGGTGTGTCCGGCGGGACGCAGGCAGCGGCTGCCGCCGGGAGAGTAACCTTGGCGAAGTTTGCCCTGATAAATTCTAGCTTCGGATCGATGAAACGTTTGCAGAACGGCCTTTCCGGATCGGTCGCATAGTAGTTTTGATACCGAGCATCCGAAGGCCTAAATTCGCGAAACGGCAGGATGGCCGTGGACAAGGGCTGTTCGAAAGAGCTGCTCAATCTAGCGAGCACCTCTCTCAGTTCGGTCGCCTGCGTGTCCTCGAAGGTGTAGACTGCACTGCGGTATTTCCCGCTGGGCTCGAACTTCTTGGTGGCGGAGTGCGTCCTCAGGTGGATTTCTAGCAACGTGGCGAGCTCGATTGCCGTCGGATCGAAATAGACCACGACCGCCTCGGCCCAGGTATCGGATGGGGCATCCGACCGGATGTAACCTTGATCGACCTGCTGCACCCCCACGATGGCTTGGAAAACTCCCTCGGTGCACCAGTGGCACCCTCCGCCGAACCCGATCCTCTCCATGTGGTTTCCTCAACTATTGGCGATTAGGGGCGTTGAATAGCCACGACTGCCCGAATTCGCATAAGGGTCGTTCACTCTATCGGTCATGTGCGTTGATCCGCCGGAACCAGCGTGCCGGGCGACCGCGAAAATTTATGCGCCACGCATATAGCACTCTCCGATCTTAAAGTATATGCTCGACGCATACACTATAAGGCATGCAGTCGATGCGCCAAAAAAATGTATTCGGAGCGCTAGCGTTATTGGTGGCCGACGAGATCGTGCGGTCCGCGAGTGCGCAAGCGCCCGAGGGTGGACCCGCGTCGGCCGCGTTGGCGCTCCTTCATCACGAACCCGGCTTGTCCATTCGCAAACTCGCGGAGAGAGTTGCACTTTCGCACGCCGGCGCCGTGCGTCTCGTAGATCGCATGGTTGCCGAGGGTTTGGTCGAGCGCCGTGGTCAAAAGAGCGATGGGCGGGCCAGATTGCTTCACCTGACCGTAGCGGGGGAGACTGCGGGCAAGGCGGTGCTTCAGGCTCGCAACGAGTCGCTGGTTCGCGCTTTCAGTGTCCTCAATGAAGACGAGATCGCGACGCTCGGGACAATTTCGGAACGCATGCTACGGGCGCTTCTGGGCAGCGAAGAACACGCCGGCCGCGTATGCCGGCTGTGTGACCGTTCGAGTTGCCTCAACTGTCCGGTAGATGACGAGCTTCGCAGCCGCGAAGCTGCTTGCGCCTGAGATGGGTGAGCCAGCTAGTCCCGGACGGTGCCCTCGCAGCCCTCTCGAGAACCACACCTCCTCCGCTGACGCTCGGTTGCTTGCAGGCGCGAGACGGCGGCGTCCGGCCTTGATGCCGGCAAAACTCATAGCGAGGCAAATATGACGGTTACGGTGTTACTGGCGACTTTTCGAGGCACTCAGAGCATCGCATTCCACGAGAGCCAGACTGCGGCGGAAACCGCTCTGATGAGTTTCGTTGACCTCCATTGGGCAGCACAGTTTGAGGGAGAGCATGACGAGGTTCCGCGATCCGAGAACGAGCGTCTGCAGCGTTTCTTCGCCGATGACCGCAACTCGTACATAATCGCTGAAGCCGATCTTTCGCAGCTTAAATCGCACATCAATGCCGTTCGTCCTAAGCCTCGCAAATGACTCCGGGTGACATTGACCATGTAGCGAGTCGCAGAGGGTTAACTCTCGATTCTGAACGGTGAGGGATGGCGATGTTCGAATGCCTCATTCTGGGTGACAGTATTGGCGTCGGGACGGCGACGGCGCTTGTTGCGCGGCATGCAATCCACTGCGATGTGATGGCCGTCGAACGCGTCAGGGCAGGGCAGATTTTTGGGCTGGCGAAAGCCCGCCAAGCGTTATCGTACATCCATTTTGGCCATCGGTTCAAACGATCGTCCCGGGACGAGGCTCGTCGGCGATCTCGTCAAGATAAGGGCTGGACTTGTAACGGATTTGCGCCGGTCACCTGAGCGATTAGAGCTCGCAACAGGAGACCGACGAGATGAT
>CAZVMY010000381.1:0-3283 GCA_964628955.1 uncultured Methylocystis sp. | reverse complement strand
GGCCTCGTTGTCGAAATAGCCGGCGATCACGGCCGGGCCGCGGACGAACAACTCGCCGATCGCCGCGCCGTCATGCGGCTGCCGGCGTCCCTCGTCGTCGACGATCTTGGTCTCGACGCCGAAGACGCGATGGCCCTGGCTGAGCTTCAGCGTGATGCGCTCGTCGAGCGGAAGGGCTTTCTGGCGTGGCGTGAGTTCGGCTACCGTGCCGATCGGGCTCATCTCGGTCATGCCCCAGGCATGGACGACATCGACGCCGAACTCGCGCTCGAAGGCCTCGATCATCGGCCGGGGCGCGGCCGAGCCGCCGATCACGACATGCTCCAGCCCGGCCGGCTTGCGGCCGCGCCGGCGCATCTCGTCGATCAGGCCGAGCCAGACGGACGGCACGCCCCAGCTCGAATGCACCTGCTCGCGCTCCATGAGATCGAACAGGCTCGCGCCGTCGAGACGCGGTCCGGGAAAGACGAGAGAAACGCCGGCGAGCGGCGCCGCATAGGGTAGCCCCCAGGCATTGACGTGGAAGAGCGGCACCACGGGCAGGATGCGCGCGCCGGAATGAAACAGCTTCGGCATCGAGGCGACGACGAACAGGGCATGCAGCACGTGCGAGCGGTGCGAGTAGAGCGCGCCCTTCGGTTCACCCGTGGTGCCCGAGGTATAGCAGAGGCCGGCGGCGGCGTTCTCGTCGAATTCCGGCCACTCGAACGTGTCGGACGCGGCGGCGAGCAGGTCCTCGTAGCAGAGCGAGTCCTCGAGCCCCTCCACCGCCGGCATGTGTTCGCGGTCGGCCATGGCGACGCAGCGCATATCCTTCGGGAGCTTCGGCCTCAGTTTCGGGATGAATGGCGCAAACGTCGCGTCGTAGAACAGCACCCGGTCCGCCGCGTGATTGGCGATGTAGACGATCTGCTCGGGAAAGAGCCGCGGGTTGATCGTGTGGCACACCGCGCCGATGCCCGAGATGGCAAAATAGAGCTCGAAGTGCCGGTAGCCATTCCAGGCGAGCGTCGCCACCCGGTCGCCGGGCCGGATGCCCATGGCGATCAGGGCGTTGGCCAACCGGGCGATCCGCTTCGCCGCATCCGGATAGCCGTAGCGGTGGAGCCCGCCCTCGACGGTTGACGAGACGATCTCCTGTTCGTGGTGCACGTCGGCGGCCAGCGAAATCAGGTGTGAGACCATCAGCGGACGGTCCATCATCAGGCCACGCAGCATCGACGCATTCCTCCCGGCGGACCGGCCTTCGCGATTGCGGGACGGTCTCAGTGTCTGGCGCCGGCTCGACAAGCGAGAGGCGAGAATCGAATAATGGGCGGCGGCGCCCGAGCGTCAAGAACGACGGCCGGACGGAGGACGCGGATGCCCTACCTCGACAGCCTCTTCGGCCTGGACGGAAAGACGGCGCTCGTCACGGGAGGCGCGACCGGAATCGGCCGCATGTGCGCCGAGGCGCTGGTACGGGCCGGCGCCCAGGTCCTGATCGCCTCGCGCAAGGTCGAGGCCTGCGAGGTGGCGGCCAGGGAACTGAACGCGTCCGGCGGACCCGGCCGTGCGGAAGGCTTCGCGGGAGACGTGTCGAGCGAGGCCGGCGTCGCCGCGCTCGCCGCCGAGGTCCAACGCCGCGCCGGCACGCTGCACGTCCTGGTCAACAACGCCGGGCGGAGCTGGGGCGCGCCGCTCGGTGCGTTTCCGTTCGGCGCCTGGGAAAGCGTCATGGGGCTCAACGTCGCCGGATCGTTCTCGCTGACGCAGGCGCTGCTGCCCCAGCTCGAGCGTTCCAGCTCGGCCGATGATCCGGCGCGCGTCGTCAACATCGGCTCGGTGATGGGCGCGGCCCCGCTCGGCGACGGCGCCTATTCCTATGCGGCATCGAAAGCGGCGGTGCACCACCTGACGCGCATTCTCGCCAAGGAACTGGCCGGCCGGCACGTTACGGTGAACGCGCTGGCGCCGGGACCTTTCCCCAGCAAGATGACCGCGTTCGTCACCGCCGACGCTGGCAGCCGCGCCCGGATCGCCGCGAACGTCCCTGCCGAGCGGATCGGGCGGCCGGACGACATCGCCGGCGCGCTGCTGTTTCTCAGCGGACGGGGCGGTGCCTATGTCACCGGCGCGATCCTGCCGGTGGACGGCGGTATTCACGTCGCGACCGGCCCGGAGATTTTCGACACCTCCGACGCGTGAGATGCCGTCGCCGCGGCGGCGCATCAGGATCGACGAAGCCCGGCCGGACCGTTACGGTCGTTCCTTCAATCCTCTACCGGTGGACTTCCCCATGGATTTCGGACTTCACGGCAAACGCGCGCTGGTGCTCGGCGCGACCCGCGGACTCGGGCGCGCGATCGCGGCCACCCTCGCAGCCGAAGGCGCGCAGGTGGCGCTGGCCGGCCGCACCCGCGAGAAGGCTGAAGCCGCGGCGGCCGAGATCGGCCATGGCGCCACCGGTCATGTCTGCGACACCGGCGATCTCGGACAGGTCGATGCGCTCTGGGCCGCTGCAGCGGCGGGCATGGGCGGCATCGACATCCTCGTTCTCAATTCCGGCGGCCCGCCGGCCGGGATGGCGCGCGGCCATGCGCCGGAACTCTGGCGCAAGATGTTCGAGATGATGTTCGTCGGTCCCGTGCGGCTCGCCGAGCACGCCCTGCCCGGCATGATCGAGCGGCGGTTCGGGCGGATCATCGCCATTGCCTCGTCCGGCGTCGTCGCGCCGATTCCCAATCTCGCGATGTCGAACGCGATCCGCCCTGCCCTCGTCGGCTGGTGCAAGTCGCTCTCGGCCGAGGTTGCGAAGGACGGCGTGACGGTGAACGTTCTCCTGCCCGGCCGGATCCAGACCGAACGCGTCGAGGAACTCGACGCCGCAAATTCCAGCCGCACCGGCAAGGACGTGGACGCCGTTCGCCGCGACGCGATGCAGCGCATCCCGGCCGGGCGCTACGGCGAGCCGGCGGAGTTCGCGGCCACCGCGGCGTTCCTGGCCAGCGACAAAGCGAGTTTCGTGACCGGATCGATGATCCGGGTCGACGGCGGCCAGATTCCCTCGGTCTGAGGGCATGGCGACCGGGCGGACGCTGCGGGCGACGGCGGCGCTCGTCGACGGTCGCTGGCAGACGGGCGCAACGATCGTCATCGGCGCGGACGGCGACATCCTCGCGGACGCAGAACCGGACGCGCGCACCGAAACCATCGACGGCGTCGTGGTCCCCGGCCTGCCCAACCTGCACTCGCACGCCTTCCAGCGCGCGATGGCGGGGCTCGCCGAACGGACGCCGCCGGC
>CAZVMY010000380.1:0-3309 GCA_964628955.1 uncultured Methylocystis sp. | reverse complement strand
TCGCGCCGGTCGACAACTACACCGACAACCTGCTGGCGACGCTGCGTTCGGTCGCGCCGCGCTACGCGTCGTCGGAGCCGACCGTCGTGCTGCTCACGCCCGGCCAGTTCAACTCGGCCTATTACGAGCACTCGTTCCTGGCCGACAAGATGGGCGTCGAACTGGTCGAAGGCAGCGACCTCTTCGTGCGCGGCAACGTCGTCTACATGCGTACGACCGAGGGCCCGCAGCGGGTGGACGTGATCTACCGGCGGATCGACGACGAATATCTCGATCCCCTCGCCTTCAATCCGTCCTCGATCCTCGGCGTGCCGGGGCTGCTCGCTGCCTACAAGGCAGGCAACGTGACGATCTCGAACGCCGTTGGGACCGGAGTCGCGGACGATAAGGCGATCTACAGCTACATGCCGGAAATCGTGCAGTTCTTCCTCGGCGAGGAACCGATCCTCAAAAACGTCCCGACCTGGCGCTGCCGCGAACCGGAAGCCCTCGCCTATGTTCTGGATCACCTGTCGGAACTGGTGGTCAAGGAGGTCGACGGCTCGGGCGGGTACGGCATGCTCGTCGGTCCGCACGCGAGCAAGGCCCAGATCGAGACTTTCGCCGACAAGCTGAGGGCGCATCCGCAGGGTTTCATCGCGCAGCCGACGCTCGCGCTCTCGACCGTGCCCTGCTTCACCGACAGCGGCCTCGCACCAAGGCACGTGGACCTCAGGCCCTACGTACTGTGCGGCGCGGACGGCGTGCGCTGCGTGCCCGGCGGGCTGACGCGGGTCGCGCTGAAGGAAGGCTCGCTGGTGGTCAACTCGTCGCAGGGCGGCGGCACCAAGGATACGTGGGTGGTCGAACCGTGACGAACGCACCGCCATGCTGAGCCGCACTGCCGACAGCCTGTTCTGGCTCGCCCGCTTCGTGGAGCGAGCGGAGAACCTCGCGCGCATCATCGACGTGGCGCAGCGCATGTCGACGCTGCCCAGCGCCTATGCAGGATCGTCGAACGAATGGGAATCGGCGCTCGCGACCGCCGCCTGCGAGCAGACGTTCTTCGCGACCTACGAGGAGGCGACCCGCGCCAACGTCATCGGCTTCATCGTCGATGCCGAGGACAACCCGTCGTCGATCCGGCGCTGCATCGAGCAGGCCCGCACCAACGCACGCGCCGTGCGCACCGCCATCACCGGCGAGATGTGGGAGGTGATCAACGATGCGTGGCTGAAGCTGCAATCGACGAAACTGAAGCATCAGGATCCCAACCAGCTCGCCAATTTCCTCGCCTTCATCAAGGAGGTGAGCCTGCGTTTCGACGGCGCCGCCTATCGCACGATGCTGCGCGACGATTCCTACTGGTTCGAGCGGCTAGGGCTGTTCATCGAGCGGGCCGACAACACCGCGCGCCTGCTCGACGTGAAGTATCACGTGCTGCTGCCGGAGAAAGAGTCGGTCGGCGGCGGGCTCGACTACTTCCAGTGGTCGTCGATCCTGCGCGCGGTTTCGGCGCAGACCTCGTTCCATTATCACTACCGCGAGAGCGTGAAGCCCTGGCTGGTCGCGGATTTCCTCATCCTGCGGCCCGAGCAGCCGCGGTCGCTGATCGCCTCCTACGAGAACATCAACCGCAACCTCGACGGTCTCGCGCAGCTCTACGGGCGGCAGGGGCCGGCCCAGCGCCTCGCGCGGCAGACCTACACCAGCCTCGAGAACCAGAACATGGAAGCGCTGTTCCAGGTCGGGCTGCACGAGTTCGTGACCGACTTCATCGACGAGACCAACCGGCTCGGCGAGGCGATCACGCATCAGTATCTGACCTGACCCGACGATGCGGCTCAAGGTCCACCACGAAATCCGGTTCATCTACGGCGCGCCGGCGCGCTTCGTCATCCAGGTTCTGCGCCTGACCCCGCGCGGTTTCGCCAGCCAGTTCGTGCGGCGCTGGAGCATCGACATCGACGCCGAGTGCCGCCTCGACAAGGACGAGGACGCCTACGGCAACATCACCCACACGTTCACCGCCGTGGGCTCGCTGGAGCGCCTCCGCATCGCGATCGCGGGGGAAGTCGATCTCACCGACCAGAGCGGCTTCGTACGCGGTACCGCCGAGCGGTTCCCGGTCGCGTTCTGGTTGCGCGAAACGCCAGGAACCCGCGCCGACCACGCCGTCCGGACGTTCGCGGATCGCGGGGCCTCCGGCCTGGATCCGCTGGCGATGGCCCATGCCCTCAGCAGCGGCGTGGCCGAAGCGGTGACGGTCGAGCGGGACGACGCGGGACGGCCGCGGCTCCCGGCGCAGACGCTCGCGCAGGGCGCGGGATCGGCGGCCGATCTGGCGGAGCTTCTGGTGGCGGCCGCGCGCTGCGCGGGGCTGCCGGCCCGTTTCGTCCATGGCTACCACTGCGCCGACGAGACGACCGAGGAAGACGCCAGCCAGCCTCCCAGCCTCAACGGCGCGCATGTCTGGGCGGAGATCGCCGTCCCCGGCTACGGCTGGATCGGCTTCGACCCGGTGCACCGGCTTTGCACCACGAACCGGCACGTCCGCATCGCGGTCGGCCTCGATCGGCGGGACGCGTCGCCACTTCGTTCGGCACAGTCCGGAGGACTGGAGGAAACCCGCGAGGAACTGATCGAGGTCGCGCCGGGCCGGCAGATGGTCGACGGCTGATGATCGGGCTGCCGGCAGACACATCTCCGAAGCTGCAGCGCAAGCCGAGGCATGAACCTTGCAGCCCTGGATCACCCGGTCCATGCCTCGGAGTCGATCGATGGCTGAGGACGAATCGACCATGACGTACTGCGTCGGAATCCTGGTGAAACAGGGCCTCGTCATCATGGCCGACACGCGCACCAACGCGGGCCTCGACAACGTGGCGACCTTCCGCAAGCTCCACGTGTTCGAGAAGCCGAACAAGGTGACGCTCGCGCTCGCGACCGCCGGCAATCTCGGCGTGACGCAATCCGTCGTGGCGCATCTGCGCGAGGGGCTGGAGGACGGCGACGGAGGCGCTCCGGAGCGGTTGGTCGACCAGACCTCAATGTTCAAGGCCGCGCAACTCGCCGGCCGTGCGATCCGCAAGGTCTATGCGACGGACGGCGCCGCGCTGGAGCAGCATGCCTCGTCCTTCGACGTGACGATGCTGCTCGGCGGCCAGATCGCGGGCGGCCCGCCGGCGCTCTTCATGCTCTACAAGGCCGGCAACTTCATCGAGGCGACATCCGACACGCCCTTCCTGCAGATCGGCGAGCACAAGTACGGCAAGCCGATCCTCGACAGAGCGGTCACCTACGAGACCGATCTCTACGACGCGCTGAAAC
>CAZVMY010000379.1:0-3350 GCA_964628955.1 uncultured Methylocystis sp. | reverse complement strand
ACGGGCCCTCGAAGGACTTCAAGGACTCGTCCGGGTCGCTCTATGTGACCTTCGCGTTCGCACTGCTCGTCGTATTCCTGGTGCTTGCGGCGCAGTTCGAGAGCTTCGTAGCGCCTTTCGTGATCATGCTGACCGTGCCGCTCGCCATCACCGGCGGCCTCGCGGCGCTCTATTTCACGGGGCTGACGCTCAACGTCTACAGCCAGATCGGCATGATCCTCCTGATCGGCATCATGACCAAGAACGGCATCCTGATCGTCGAGTTCACCAACCAGCTTCGCGAAGAGGGGATGGAACTCCGGAGGGCCCTGACGGAAGCGTCCGTCCAGCGGCTGCGGCCGATCCTGATGACCTCCATCGCCACGGTTTCCGGCGCCGTGCCGCTCGCCATCTCCACCGGGGCTGGCGCGGAGGCGCGCAGCGCCATCGGCTGGGTGATCGTGGGCGGCGCCTCGCTCGCGACGGTGATGTCGCTGTTCGTCATCCCGGCGATCTACCTGCTGCTCGGCCGGTTCACGAAGCCGCGGAACCACATCCGCGCGATGCTCGACAAGATGGCGGAGAAGCACGCGCTCGGTCCGCAGCCGCACCCGGCGGAGTAACCGCGGAGCGGGGGCGCCGTCGATCGCTCGAAGTCTGAGTTGCGTACATCAAACGATGATGGCAGCATCGCGGAATGAGCCCGCGGAACACCATCACCGATGTGGCGCGCGTCGCCGGCGTGAGCGTCGCGACCGTTGATCGCGTTCTCAACCGGCGGCCTGGCGTGCGCTCCGTCACCGTGACGCGGGTCGAGACGGCGGTGGCGCAGCTCGGCTACCGGCCCGACGCGTTCGCCTCCCGCCTCGCGCGCGGCGTTACGCATCGGTTCGCCTTCATCCTGCCGACCGGCACCAACACCTTCATGGACGTCCTCGGTGTTCAGCTCGAGCGGATTGCGCCGGCCTTCGCGCCGCAGCGCGCCGAACTCAGCCTCCACCGGGTCGACGTCTTCGATGCGGGCGTGCTGGCCGCGGCCATCGAACATATCGGGCAGCAGCACGACGGGCTCGCCGTCGTCGCGCTCGATCATCCGCAGGTGAGAGCGGCGATCGACGACGTGGTGGCATCGGGAAAGCCCGTGATCACGCTCATTTCCGACGCTCCGGCATCGAAACGGGCCCAGTTCGTCGGCATCGACAACTCGGCCGCGGGGCGCACGGCCGGGACCCTGCTCGGCCGTTTCCTCGGCGAGAGGCGCGGCAAGATCGCGACCGTGATCGGCAGTCCCGCGCTCCGCGACCATGCCGAGCGTTTGTTCGGCTTCAATCAGGTCCTCTGTTCCGAGTACCCCGGACTGACCGTCCTCCCACCTCAGGAGGGGCGGGACGACAAGGTCCGGATCCGCGATCTGATGGACGAGGCGCTGGCGCGCCATCCCGACATCGTCGGCATTTACAACGTCGGAGCCGGGCTTCCGGGCATCGCGACGGCGCTGGAGGCAGCCGGGCGGCAGCGAGACGTGGTATTCATCGGGCACGAGCTGACCGACCATTCCCGTCGCTTCCTGCTTTCAGGGGTGATGCACGCGGTCATCAACCAGGATCCGGGGCATGAGGTGCGTTCCGCGGTGCGGCATCTGCTCGCGCTCTCGGGCGGCGAGCCGATCCTGCCGGATCAGGAGCGCATCCGCATCGACATCTTCGTCAGGGACAATCTGCCCTGACGCATGATCGAACGGCGCCGCAGAGCGCCGGACGAACGAGGACGAGGGAGGACGGCTTGGCGACGACCATCAAGGGTCCGGCGATTTTTCTCGCGCAGTTCGCGGGCGAGGCGGCGCCGTTCAATTCGTTCGAGGCAATCTGCGGCTGGGCAGCGGATCTCGGATACGCGGGCGTGCAGGTGCCGTCATGGGATGCGCGCCTGTTCGACCTGGGCAAGGCTGCGGAGTCGAAAGACTACTGTGACGAGATCGCCGGCATCGCGGCCGGTCACGGGCTCGCGATCACCGAGCTTTCGACGCATCTGCAGGGACAACTCGTCGCGGTCCATCCGGCCTATGACGAGGCGTTCGACGGGTTCGCGGCGCCGGATGTGCGCGGCAATCCCAAGGCGCGGACCGAATGGGCCATCCAGCAGATGAAGCTGGCGGCGAAGGCCTCGCGCCATCTCGGTCTCGACGCCCATGTCACGTTTCCCGGCGCGCTCGCGTGGCCATTCGTCTATCCATGGCCGCAGCGGCCGGCTGGTCTGATCGAGACGGCCTTCGATGAACTGGCCCGGCGCTGGAGGCCGATCCTCGACGCCTTCGACGCCGTCGGCGTCGACGTCTGCTACGAAATCCATCCCGGCGAGGACATCTTCGACGGGACGACCTTCGAGATGTTCCTGGAGCGCGTCGGGAACCACGAGCGCTGCTGCATCAACTACGATCCTTCGCATTTCGTGCTGCAGCATCTCGACTACCTCGCCTTCATCGACATCTACCACGAGCGGATCAAGGCGTTTCACGTCAAGGACGCGGAGCTCAACCGGAGTGGCCGGCAGGGCGTCTATTCGGGTTTCCAGCCCTGGGTGAGCAGGGCTGGGCGCTTCCGGTCGCTCGGCGACGGCCAGGTGGACTTCGCCGGCGTGTTCTCGAAGCTGGCGCAGTACGATTACGCGAGCTGGGCGGTACTCGAATGGGAATGCTGTCTCAAGCATCCCGAGGATGGTGCGCGCGAGGGTGCCGGGTTCATCGCCGGCCATATCATCCGGGTGACCGAGAAGGCGTTCGACGACTTCGCCGCCGGCGGCACGGACCAGGCCGCCAATCGTCGCCTGCTGGGGCTGAGCTGATATGGCGATCGAGGCGAGCAGCGCGCCAGGCACTGTCGAGGACGCGGCCACGCCGAGGCTGAGGCTCGGGATGGTCGGCGGCGGCGAGGGCGCGTTCATCGGCGCCGTTCACCGGATCGCGGCGCGGATCGACGATCAGTTCCACTTCGTCGCTGGAGCGCTTTCGTCCACACCGGACAAGGCCTGGCGGTCGCGCGCGGCGCTCGGGCTCGACCCGACGCGAATCTACGGGAGCTTCGAGGAGATGGCCGAAGCCGAGGCGCATCGCGCCGACGGCATCGACGCAGTCGCGATCGTGACGCCCAACCACATGCACGCGCCCGTCGCGCGGGCGTTCATGGCCAGGGGCATCCACATCATCTGCGACAAGCCGCTGACGACGACGCTCGCCGAGGCGCGCGACCTTCAGGCGATCGCCGAACGGTCGGGCGTCGTGTTCGCGGTGACGCACAACTACACCGGCTACCCGATGGTCCGGCACGCACGCGCCATGGTGCATGCCGGCGACCTCGGCACCATTCGCGTCGTTC
>CAZVMY010000378.1:226-3355 GCA_964628955.1 uncultured Methylocystis sp. | reverse complement strand
CAGTGCTCAGCGATTTGCGTCATCCCGCCAAGGCGGCCTTCGCCGGAGGGATACGGTCATGATCGGCCATGCCCAGGATGACCCGGATTATCAGGCCCTCCTGGATGAGGTCGTTGGTGAAATCGAACGAATGATCGGCGTGCCGATCCGCCAAGACATCACTTGGATGGACGCACACATATTCATCGGCTCGCCCAATTCGGTGACCCATTATCACGTCGACAGCGAGACGAATTTCCTCTTTCAGATTCATGGCGCGAAGGAAGCGCATCTATTCGACCACAAGGATCGCAATATCCTGTCGGAAAAGGAGATTGATGCCTTTCTGTTCAGCGGCCAACAGCCAAAATTCAATGAACGATACGAAGCGTCGTCACGTGTTTTCAGCATGCCGGCCGGTACGGGAATCCACATACCCGTCACGGCTCCGCACTGGGTGAAGAATCTCGACGATTACTCGATTACGTTCAGCACGCTTATGTACTTGCGCAGCATGGACGAAAAAGCGCGCGTTCATCAGTTGAACCACCTTCTCCGCAGCATCGGCATGCGTCCCGCCAGCCCGGGGACGAACCCCGGCCTTGACAGGATCAAGATGAAGAGCCTGGGAATGCTTTCGAAAAAGGAGCCGAAGACGAAGTGGGACGTCCTGCATTCCGGCGTCGACACACTTGTCTCCCCAGCCCGCATGGTATCCAAGCTCGTCCGCTCCCGTGGAGCTGGCAGCGGCAGCCAGATGTGAGCGCAGCCCGGGACGCCCATAGGCCGACCATACTCGAGCCGTCGCCATCGGCAGCGGTTCAGCCAGAAGCGGCGTTGCGAAGATAGACGCCACGGAAGTCCGCAACGTGTCGGCCGGAATGGAACGGGATGTCCGCCGAGAGTTCGGCCACGTGCCATTCGTCGTGCAGACGATATCCCTGCGCGGCGAAGGTATCCAGGAAGGCCGCCCGGTTGAAGACATGGTAGGGCGCAATGGTCTTGCCGAGCGCTTGAAGGGTCACGAAGCCCGGACCGTCGACGAACGGTACCTTGTTGATGAGGAGGTGCGCCGGACGCCCGCGCAGCAGGCTGAGGATGCCACCCTCCCGATTTACGGGATCGGCGACATACTGCAGGCAGCCCGAGGCAAGAAGAATGTCGCATGCCGGCGCCTCCGAGAGATCGGTGCCGAACGTGAGCAGGTCCTGCCGCTCGGCATGCCGACGGCAGCCGCGTTCGACGAGCGCCGGCAGATCGACCACATGCCAGCGGGCGCCGGCCGGAAGCGTCCGGTAGCGCGCGTAGAGTTCGAAGCCGATGCCGCCCGCGCCGCCGAAATCGACGATCTGGCTGCCCTCGCGCAACAGGGCCGAAAGCCACAGGAAGACCGCATAGAACGAGGGCTGGAAAAGGTCCGGCGGCAGTGGGTCCCGCCCCGGTTCCGACGGCAGCCACGGCGCATCGGGAACGAGCAGCGCCGCGATGCCGGGATCGTCCCAACCCGTCCGATCGTAGCGCGCAGCGGCTGCCAGGGCCTCGTCGAAGGTTCCGTAAACGCCGAAGAACAGGTTCATGGACCGCCGCCAGACCGCCCGGGCATACAGATCGCCCATCCCCGGAATGCGGCCGAGCAGATCGCCCGCCGCGCTGCGCGTAAGCAGCATCTTGAGCAGTTGTTTCATACGCGTCGCCGGGTCCCTGCATCCACACGCGCCACGTTACACGCCCTCCATCCCGCGCGAGATCGCGGCGACGCCCGTTCGCCCGACCTCGACCAGGCCGATGGCGGCCATGAGCGCAATGAACCGCTCGACGTCCTCCGACGTACCCGCCAGTTCGAAGACGAAGCTCTCCAGCGTCGCGTCCACGGTCTTCGCTCCGAAGGCGGCGGCGAGCCGCAGCGCTTCCATACGGTGGTCGCCCTTGCCGCGCACCTTGACCAGCGCGAGCTCGCGCTCGATCGAGACACCCGCCTCCGTCAGATCGATGACGCGGTGCACGGGCACCAGCCGGTCGAGCTGGGCCTTGATCTGGTCGAGCACCGGCGCCGTGCCGCGCGTGACCACGGTGATGCGCGACACGTGCTTCTCGTGCTCGGTCTCCGATACCGTCAGGCTCTCGATGTTGTAGCCGCGGCCGGAGAACATCCCGGCGATGCGAGCGAGCACGCCGGGCTCGTTGTCGACGAGCACGGCGAGCGTGCGCCGCTCGACGATCTGAGGCGCGGACGGGTCGTTGTAGTGGGATTTCATCGGCTGAATCACCCAGGCTTGTCGGGATCGACCATTTCGATTGCTGTTTGAGCCCTCGTGGCTCGCTTCCGGAACTGCTCGTCGAAGGTCGCGAAACGGACGGCATGTCGGATCGATGCGAGATGCAAGGCGTCGGCAAAATCCAGCCCTTCACCGAACCACGATAGCGCAAGCTCGGCCGGCTTCCGTTCAACGATCGTGACGTTCTTCATGATGAAAAACATACCGATCGCAGACTGTATTTCATGCCGCGTCCTGCCGTAATTGCGTCTGAGAACCCATTCCATCTCCATCAGAACGGTCGCGGATATTTCGATTTCATCATTCTCGAGCAGAGCTGTGGCTGATGCCGTCTGCCTTTCGTCGTCGTTCGTCACCATGCGAACGAGCACGTTCGTATCGACGGCGATCACTGAGATCTCTTGCCGCTCTTGCGTGCCCAACGCGCCGCCATCTCGGCATCGATCGCCATGTTCATCTCCTCGATCGAAACCGGCGGCCCGTTGTGTTGGAGGATCCCCACGATGTCGGCGATCTTGTATTTCTTTTCCGGTTCGACGCGGGCCAGCACCACCCGGTCCCCGTCCTCGACGACCGTGAGCTCGACGCCGGCGTCCCAGCCCCTGGCCTCGCGAATGGCCTTGGGAATGATGACCTGCCCCTTGCTCGAGACCCGCGTGGATGCGACCGGTCCGGTAGCCCTCCCCGCGCTCCTTACCCGACGAACCGCCATCATGGCCTCCTGCCGCACCTGAAAAGTAAGACGCTGGTAAGATGACCGTCGCGCTGCAGCGCGTCAATCGCCCTCACACCAGCATCTTCCCCTTGGCGTCGATCACCTGACCGATATCCTCGCCGGCATCGCCCAGGATCATCTCGTTGTGCGCCTTGCCGG
>CAZVMY010000378.1:0-216 GCA_964628955.1 uncultured Methylocystis sp. | reverse complement strand
CATCTCCATGATGGCGTCGTCGAGCTTCGCCGGGTCCGAGCAGCGGATGCCGTGGCCGCCATAGGCCTCGGCGAGCTTCACGAAATCGGGAAGCGCCTCGGAATAGCTTTCCGAATAGCGGCCGCCGTGCAGCAGTTCCTGCCACTGGCGCACCATGCCCATGTATTCGTTGTTCAGGATGAAGATCTTCACCGGCAGCCGGTACTGCAGGGCCGT
>CAZVMY010000377.1:0-3360 GCA_964628955.1 uncultured Methylocystis sp. | reverse complement strand
ACGGAGGTCTACGCCGCCGTGCTCCAGGGCACGCACGACAATTACGAGACCGATCTGATGCGCGCGCTCATCCGCGCCGTCAGCGACGTCACGGGCCGCGAGCCGGCCGGGACCGCGCAGCCGAGCCATCGCGTGGTCGCCGACCACGTCCGTGCCGCCGGCTTTCTCGTCGCCGACGGCGTGCTGCCCTCCAACGAGGGCCGTGGCTACGTCCTGCGCCGGATCATGCGGCGGGCGATGCGTCACATGGAACTGCTGGGCGCCCGCGAGCCGCTGATGTGGCGGATCGTGCCGACGCTCGTGCGCGAGATGGGACAGGCCTATCCCGAGCTGGTCCGGGCGCAGGCGCTGATCACGGAAACGCTGCGCCTCGAGGAGACGCGGTTCCGGCGCACGCTGGAGCGCGGGCTGGCGCTGCTCGACGAGGAGACGCGCGCGCTCGGCGACGGCGCCGTGCTGGCCGGCGAGACGGCGTTCCGTCTCTACGACACGTATGGTTTTCCGCTCGATCTGACACAGGACGCGCTGCGCGGCCGTGGTCTGTCGGTCGATGTGGACGGCTTCCGGCAGGCGATGGAGCGGCAGCGGGCCGAAGCGCGGCGGGCGTGGGCGGGGTCTGGTGATGCCGTGACCGAGGCGGTCTGGTTCGGCCTGCGCGAACGGGTCGGCGCGACAGAGTTTCTGGGATACGAGACCGAGCATGCTGAAGGCGTCGTCCTGGCGCTGCTGCGCGACGGCGCGGAGGTCGCGACACTCGAGACGGGAGAGACGGGCGCGGTCGTCCTGAACCAGACGCCGTTCTACGGCGAGTCGGGCGGTCAGGTCGGCGATCACGGCCTGCTTCGTGGCGAGGGTGTCAGATTGCGCGTGACCGATACCCAGAAGCGGCTGGGCGACCTTCTCGTCCATCTCGTCCGGGTCGAGGAGGGGCCGGTCGAGATCGGTACGGCATTGCAGCTCGAGGTCGATCACCTGCGGCGGGCGGCGGTCCGCGCCAATCACTCCGCCACGCACCTGCTGCACGAGGCGTTGCGGCAGGTGCTCGGGGATCACGTGGCGCAGAAGGGATCGCTCGTCGGCGATGAACGGCTTCGCTTCGACATCAGTCATCCCAAGCCCATCGAGGACGCCGAGATCGGCGCGGTCGAGGATCGCGCCAACCGGATCGTTCTCCAGAATGCGCCGGTGATGACCCGGCTGATGGGGGTCGATGACGCGGTGGCGTCGGGAGCCCGCGCGCTGTTCGGCGAGAAATATGGCGACGAGGTCCGCGTCGTCTCGATGGGTACCGATCCGGACGATCCGGCGCGGGCCTTTTCGGTCGAACTCTGCGGTGGCACGCATGTGGGCCGCACGGGCGACATCGGACTGATCTCGATCGTGGGCGAGGCGGCGGTGTCGTCGGGCGTGCGACGGATCGAGGCGCTGACCGGAACGGCGGCGCGGCACGCGCTGGCGGGCGAAGCACGGCGGCTGCGCGAAGCGGCCGCGGTGCTTCGTGTGACGCCGGCCGAGGTTCCCGCGCGCGCGGCACTCCTTCTGGACGAACGCCGCAAGCTGGAGCGCGAGCTTTCGGACGCCCGCAGGAAGCTCGCCATGTCCGGGGACGATGCGGCGGGACACGACGACATCCGCGACGTCGGCGGTGTGAGGCTGTTCGCGCGCTCGGTCGCCGGCGTCGAGATGAAGGACCTGAAGAGCCTGGCCGACGAGGGCAAGACGCGCGTGGGCTCCGGCATCGTCGCGATCGTGGGCGTCGATGCCGACGGCAAGGCGGGGCTCGTCGTCGGGATCACCAACGATCTGACGGCCCGGTTCAACGCGGTCGATCTGGTACGCCTCGGCTCGGCGAAGCTCGGCGGAAAGGGTGGCGGAGGGCGCCCCGATCTCGCTCAGGCCGGAGGTCCCGACGGTGCCTCGGCGGCGGCGGCGCTCGAGGCGATCGCCGCCGCGATCGCGGCATAGCGGCCATGCCCGGCCCGGCCCTCCCGGCAGCGAGCCGGGTTCGCCGCCGGGTCTACGAGATCCTCGACGTCGGCTCCATGCACGACCTGACGAGCCGCGCGGTTCATGCGGTGCTGATCGTGCTGGTGATCGTCAGCGTCAGTGCGGTGATCCTGGAATCGGTCCCGGCGTTCGAGGCGCCTTACGCGACGGTGTTTCAGGCGGTCGAGATCGCGTCGGCCGTGGTGTTCACCGCCGAGTACGCGTTGAGGCTGTGGGCCGGGGTCGAGCATGGGCCGCTGCGGGGCATGCCGCGATGGCGGGCCCGCATTGCCTATGCGCTCACGCCCGGCATGCTGATCGACCTCGTCGCGGTCGTTCCGATTCTGCTGACCGTTCTCCTGCCGGACGACTTCCGCGTCCTGCTGGTGTTGCGGCTGATCCGCTTCTTCAAGCTCACGCGCTATTCGCCAGGCATGCGGTCGCTTCTGGAGGCAATCCACGAGGAACGGCGCGCGCTGGCCGGCTGCGTCATCATTCTCGGCGGCCTGGTCATCGTGGCTGCTGCGGCGATGCATGTCGTGGAACGGTCCGTGCAGCCGGCCCAGTTCGGCTCGATCCCGGCCGCGATGTGGTGGGCGATCGTGACGCTCACGACGGTCGGTTACGGCGACGTCGTCCCGGCGACGGCGCTGGGCAAGGTCATCGCCGGCGTCACGGCGTTGTTCGGTCTCATCATGCTGGCGCTTCCCGTCGGCCTGCTCGCAACGGCCTTCGCGGAAGTCGTCAATCGGCGCGACTTCGTCGTGACCTGGTCGCTGGTGGCGCGGGTTCCGGCCTTCGCCGAGCTCGACGCCCCGTCGGCGGCCGAGGTCATGCGGTTGCTGCATTCCGAACTGCTGGAGCCTGGAGAAATGCTCGCGCCCCGTGACACGATGCTCGGCGCGCTCTATTTCGTTGCTTACGGCGAGGTCGATGTCGACGACGGCGGCAGCCGCAACACGCGACGCGAGGGCGACGTCTTCGGCGAGGCGCGCGCCGGCGCGGCCGGTCCAGGCGGTCTCCCGACCGTCCGGGCTCTCACCCGCGTCAAGCTCCTGGTCCTCGACGCGGAGGACCTCGAACTGCTCATGCAGCGGCGACCCGACGTGCGCCGCCAGCTGGAGCGGGCGGCGTCGGCCCGCGTCGCCGTCGAGGGCCAGGGCGTCAGGCCGCCATCGCCTTCGTCAGGTTCTCGCTGATCTTGTCGAGGAAACCCATGGTGGACAGCCACTTCTGATCGGCGCCCACCAGCAGGGCGAGATCCTTCGTCATGTGCCCCGCCTCGACGGTGTCGATGCAGACCCTCTCCAGCGTCTGGGAGAAGCGGGCGAGTTCCGCGTTGTCGTCGAGCTTGGCGCGGTGCGCCAGTCCGCG
>CAZVMY010000376.1:0-3370 GCA_964628955.1 uncultured Methylocystis sp. | reverse complement strand
GGGCTGACGGATGCGATCGACGGTGCCGGCAGCCGGTGGCTGGCGCCGGGTGTCTTCCGCTACGGGCTTGCGGCGAAGCCTGCGCCGGACGTCTCGGCCAGGACGCTCGGCACGGCGATCGAGACGTATCTGCCCGATCTGGCGCGCAGCGGCCTGCCGCCGGGGACCCTGGCACGTCTCCAGCGCCGCGCCGCGCTTGCCGACGCCGCGGCCCGGGGTCAGCCCGGAGCGAGGACCAGCCAGCTCGTCCAGTGGCTGAGCATGCCCTACGGGACCGGCAAGCTTTCGGAATGGCCTGCCACGGTCGCCGCCCTGACGGAAGCGGACGTCGCCAGCTTTCTCAGGCGCCTCGCCGCCGATGGCCGGCAGGTGACGTTGACCCTGTCGCCGGACGCCACGCGATGAAACCGCGTCGCTTCCTCGCGCTGTTTGCGGCCGTGTTGCTGTGGCCGGCCGGGGCATTCGGCCAATCCGGCCCGATCGGCCGGTCCTATCCGATCAGCGAGGGTCCGACGCCGGCCGGCATCACGGTCCTCCATCTGCCGCTGCCGAAGGAAGAGCGCGTCGTCCTCCAGTTCCGCTGGACGGACGAATGGGCACTTTCCGCCGGCCGCAACCTCGCGCTGCCGGCACTCGGCCCCCAGTTGATGCTGGATGGCGCCGGGGCCGGTCTCGACGGACGCATTCTCGAAGAGGATCTCAAGGATCTGAGGGCCGGTTTGAGCCTTTCGACGGGGCGGGCTTCGACCCTCGGTCAGCTTTCGGCGCCTCGCGACGAGTTCGACAAGGCGGTGCAGCTTCTGCGCGGCGTTCTCGATCAGCCGCCGCCGCGCCCTGCCACGCTGGCGCGCCTCAAGCGACGCCTGCTGTCCGACCTGCGGCAGGGCGCCGAGCGGCCTTCGACTCTCGCCGGCCAGATGCTCGGCTACCTGACGCTGCGCGATCATCCGCTGCGCTTTCTGGATCGCCCGCCCGAGGCGGCGATCGACGCTCTTTCTATGGGTGACGTGACGGGCTGGCGCAACGCGGTGCTGGCGAAGAAAAACCTCATCGTCGTGGCCGCCGGTCCGCTCAGCCGGGAGGAGGCGGTGGCGTGGACCGACGCCGCCTTTGGCGGCTTGCCGGCCGAGCCGGCGATCGTTTCGCCGAACCGCCTCACAGTTCACTACTCGGGGCGGACCATCGTGCTCGAGCGACCGGTTGCCCAAACCACCATCCTCCTTACCGGACCGACGCCCTGGAGCGCCGGGCTCCAGGGTGTGCAGCGCCAGACCGCGCTGTCGATCCTCGGCGGCGGGCCGAGTTCGCGCCTGTTCCGGACGGTGCGGGACGATCTCGGTGCGGCTTACGGCATCTCGGCCGGCATCAGCACTGTCTTAGGCGAGCGGCACGCGCTGGCGATCTCGACGTCCGTCGACAACGACAAGGCTGCCGCCGCGCTGGCCGCGATCCGTCGCGAATACGCGCGGTTTCTCGCCGAGGGGCCGACCGAAGCCGAAGCCGCGCCGCTGCGTGCCCGGGCGACGACCAGCTTCCGCGACGCCATGAACCGCTCGGACCAGGCCTCAGGCGCGATCATGGGTTTCATGGTCGCAGGCCTCGGCGCGAACGAGATCAACCGTCGTCAGGCGCGCATCGCAGGCCTCACCGCGCCCGACGTGGCCGCGCTCGTGCGCGACAGGTTCCCGCCCGTGCTGACCGCCGTCATCGTCGCGCCGTCGGCCGCGGGGCTTGACGCCGACTGCGTGATCGGGACCCTCGACGAGATCGCACGCTGCGCGAACTGACCCCGCCGTGATTTTGCCGGCCGACGCTTCCGTGCGAGGTTCCGCCAACGAAACGTGAGCCGGCCGACATGGCGCGCCCGGCCGGGAGGTCGACATGCAGGACGTGGTCATTCTCAGCGGCGTTCGCACCGCGATCGGCACGTTTCAGGGCAGCCTGCGCGATACGCCTCCGGCCGTGCTCGGTTCGTCCGTCGTCGCGGAGTCCCTGCGGCGCGCGGAGGTCGCGCCCGATGCGGTCGGGCATGTCGTGTTCGGTCACGTGATCAACACCGAGCCGAAGGACATGTATCTCGCGCGCATGGCCGCCATGGGTGGCGGCGTCCCCAAGGAAGTGCCGGCGCTGACCCTGAACCGGCTGTGCGGCTCGGGGCTTCAGGCCGTGGTCTCGGCCGCGCAGACGATCATGCTGGGCGATGCCGCGGTCGCGATCGCGGGCGGCGCGGAATCCATGTCGCGCTCGCCGCATTCGACGCAGGCGATGCGCAGCGGCGTCAAGATGGGCGACAGCGCCATCTTCGACATGATGCTGGGCGCGCTCAGCGACCCGTTCGGCGCCGGGCACATGGGCGTCACCGCCGAGAACGTGTCGCGCCAGTGGCAGGTCGGCCGCGACACGCAGGATGCCTTCGCCCTCGAAAGCCAGCGGCGGGCGGCGCGCGCCATCGACGAAGGCCGCTTCCGGTCGCAGATCGTCGCGATCGAGGTCCGCAAGGGACGCGACATGGTGGCGTTCGAGACCGACGAGGACGTGAAGGCCGACACGACCGCCGAAGGTCTCGCCAGGCTGCGGCCCGCTTTCCAGAAAGATGGCACGGTCACGGCCGGCAATGCTTCGGGCATCAACGACGGCGCCGCGGCGCTGGTCCTGATGTCGGCCGAACGGGCCGCGCGCGAGAACCGCAAGCCGGTGGCACGGATCATCGGCTACGGGCATGCCGGCGTCGATCCGTCCGTGATGGGCATCGGCCCCGTACCCGCCGTGCGGAACCTGCTCGCGAAAACCGGGCTGACCATCGCCGATTTCGATGTCGTCGAGTCGAACGAGGCGTTCGCCGCGCAGGCCTGCGCCGTCAGCCAGGAGCTCGGTTTCGACCCAGGACGAACCAATCCGAACGGCGGCGCGATCGCTCTGGGCCATCCGGTCGGCGCGAGCGGGGTGATCATCCTCGTCAAGGCGCTCTACGAACTTCAGAGAATCGGCGGGCGGCGTGCGCTCTGCACCATGTGCATCGGCGGCGGCCAGGGCATCGCCGTCGCCGTGGAGACGCTTCACTGACGGCGCCGGCTGAACGGCCAGTTGGTGATCCCGCCGGCGTGAAGCGTCCACCAGACGATGACCGGCTGCAGGGCCAGCCGGGGCGCGTGGTAGAGCCAGCCCAGCCCGAAGACCGTCCCGCCATCCAGCGCGTGCTTCAGGTTGGCCGGAAAGACGCAGACCGCGTAGAGGGCCAGCGCGGCCGCGCTCGCTCGCCGCGTCGGGGGCAGGAGGAGCCCGACCGCGCCGACGATCTCGGCGATGCCGGTCAGGCGCACGACATCAGACGGCCGAGGCACCCATTCGGGTGTGATCGCCACGAATGGCG
>CAZVMY010000375.1:0-3381 GCA_964628955.1 uncultured Methylocystis sp. | reverse complement strand
GGAATGGGTCCGTGCCGCAGCGGACGCGGACGTGGCGGTGCTGAGCCACACCACGTTCGGCACCGGCCTCGACGCAGGCATCGCGACGCGGTTCGATTTCGACGCCTTCATCCGTTTCGACGACGACGTCCGGACGGCAACCGTGGACGGGCCGACCCTCGAGCGCATCCTCGGACGGGCGAACCAGCACCGGGTCAGGTCTCTCGAGGCGCGGACCGGCGATTTCGTCCATGCCGGCCGGCTGAACGTGACGGCGTCCGCGACCTACCGGCTGGCGACGATCGGCTGGGTGGCGGAGCGCCAGAGCATGTACTTCGGCGTATCCGGGCTACGGTTCGACGTCGTGCCGGGGCTCGGCTTCAAGGCCGTCGTGGCGGCGGGGCTGCGTCGGGCGGGCGGGAAGCCGATCGGTTTCGGTGATGGATCGGGCCGCAAGCGCTGATTGGCCGACGTCCCGGGACTGGGCTAACGTGCGCCTACACTCTGGACGGTGGAGGCCCGATTGGCTGTCGAACCCATGCAGCAGGCGAACGGCCGGCAGGTCGCCGCGCGGATCGTACCGCCGCTCCTGATCGTCACGGCAGGCTGTCTGTGCGGCATGCTCACCTTCGGGCCGCGATCGGCCATGGGCTTCTTCCAGCTGCCGATCATCGCCGAGAACGGCTGGGGGCGCGACACGTTCGGGCTCGCGCTCGCCGTCCAGAACCTGCTGTGGGGTGTCGGCCAGCCGTTCGCGGGAGCCGTGGCCGACCGCTACGGTACGGTCCGCGTGCTCTGGGTCGGCGCGCTGCTCTATGCGGCCGGGCTCGCCCTCATGTCGATCTCCAACACGCCGCTCAGCCTGAACATCACGGCCGGCGTCCTGATCGGCTTCGGGCTGTCGGGCTGCTCGTTCAACATCGTGCTCGCCGCTTTCGGCAAGCTCCTGCCTCCTGAGAAGCGCTCGCTGGCGTTCGGCGCCGGAACGGCCGCCGGATCCTTCGGTCAGTTCCTGTTCTCGCCATTATCGGTCGGGCTGATCGAAGCCTATGGCTGGAAGGCGACGCTCGTGATCTTCGCGATCATGATGCTGCTGATCCTGCCGCTCGCGCTGGCGCTGCGGCCCAACGGCGTCGAGGCTGCCGCCAACGCCGGCCTGCCGGAAGATCGGCGAACGATCCGCCAGACGCTGCTCGATGCCTTCCAGCACCGCAGCTACGTGCTGCTGGTGCTCGGCTTCTTCACCTGCGGCTTCCAGCTCGCTTTCATCACCGTCCATCTTCCAGCCTATTTCAAGGATATCGGGTTGACCGATCCGGCCATCGGCGGCACGACCCTGGCCGCGATCGGCCTGTTCAACATCATCGGATCCCTGTCGGCCGGCTGGCTGGGGAACCGCATGCCGCGGCGGTATCTGCTCGCGATCATCTACTTCCTGCGCTCCGCGGCGATCGTCGCCTTCATCCTGTCGCCACCCTCGGCCACCGGGGCGATCCTGTTCGGGGCCGCGATGGGCCTGCTCTGGCTCTCGACCGTGCCGCCGACGTCGTCGCTGGTGATGCTGATGTTCGGGACACGGCATATGGCGATGCTCTACGGCTTCGCGTTCTTCAGCCATCAGGTCGGCGGCTTCCTCGGCGTCTGGCTCGGCGGCATCCTGTACGAAGCTTTCGGCTCGTATGATCCCGTCTGGTGGGGCGCCGTGGCGCTCGGCATCGCCTCGGCCGTCATCAACCTGCCGATCGTGGAGCGGCCGGCCGAGCGCACCGCACATCCGCAGCCGGCCTGATCCACCCAAAGGTTGACCCGGGAACCGCTTGCGCAAGAGCGTCTTCGGCTCCAAGGGATGCCGTGAAGCCGGAGATAGGTCCCATGGGGTTCAAGGCGATCGTCATCGACAAGACCGAGACGGGGCAATCCGTCTCGGTTCGCGACCTCGACGAGTCCGGCCTGATGGACGGCGACGTGACCGTCCGCGTCACGCATTCCACCGTGAACTACAAGGATGGCCTGGCCATCACCGGCAAGGCGCCGGTCGTGCGCAAGTTCCCGATGATCCCCGGCATCGACTTCGCCGGAACGGTCGAGGTCTCCTCGCATCCCGATTACCGGCCGGGCGACGCAGTCATTCTCACCGGACAGGGCCTAGGCGAGGTGCATTTCGGTGCCTATGCCGGAAAAGCGCGCGTCAAGGGCGACTGGCTGGTGCCGCTGCCCGCCGGCCTGACAGCCGCCCGGGCCATGGCGATCGGCACGGCCGGCTTCACCGCGATGCAGTGCGTGATCGCGCTGGAACGACATGGCGCGACGCCGGCGCACGGCCCGGCCGTCGTCACGGGCGCTGCTGGCGGTGTCGGGTCCGTCGCTGTGGCGCTCCTGGCGAAGCAGGGGTGGCACGTGATCGCCTCGACCGGCAGGCCCGACGAGGCCGACTATCTCAAAGGACTCGGCGCGGCCGAGATCATCGATCGCGCCGAGCTCTCGGCTCCCGGTCGCCCCCTCGGCAAGGAACGCTGGGCCGCGGGCATCGATGCCGTGGGCTCGCACACGCTCGCCAACGTCTTGTCGATGACCCGATACGGCGGCGCCGTGGCGGCGTGCGGCCTAGCGCAGGGCATGGACCTGCCGGCCTCGGTGGCACCGTTCATCCTGCGTAACGTCGCATTGCTCGGCGTCGACTCGGTCGGTGCACCACGCGCGCTGCGGCTCGAGGTCTGGCGGCGGCTCGCGGCCGATCTCGATGGCGCCACGCTCGACGCCATGACGTCCACGATCGGCTTCGACGCGATCGTTGCGACGGCGCAGGCGATCGTCGACGGCAAGGTCAAGGGTCGCGTCGTGGTCGACATCGCACGCACCTGAAGGGGGAAGCAGCATGCCCAAGGGTTACATCATCGCGCGCGTGACGATCTCGGATGCCGAGCGCTACGCAGAATACGTCAAGATGGCCTCGGCCGCGATCCGGCAGTTCGGCGGCACGCCGCTGGCGCGCGGCGGGCGCCACGAATCGCTGGAAGGCGAAGCCCGGCCGCGCAACGTGATCATCGAGTTCGAGAGCTACGAACAGGCCCGGGCCTATTACTACTCGCCCGAGTATCAGGCTGCCGTCCGGCAGCGCAGCGGCGCATCCGTCGCCGAACTCGTTCTGGTCGAGGGAGCGTGACGATGGCCAAGGGATACTGGATCGTCCGCTTCGACGTCACCGACCAGACCGGGTACGACACCTATCGACAGCACAACGCGGGGCCGATCGCGGCGTTCGGCGGCCGCTTCCTCGTGCGCGGCGGCACCATGGAGGCGATGGAAGGCCCCGGCCGCTCGCGCAACGTGGTCATCGAATTCCCGAGCTATCAGGCCGCTCTCGACTGCTACCGCTCACCCGAATATCAGGCAGCCTCGGTG
>CAZVMY010000374.1:0-3394 GCA_964628955.1 uncultured Methylocystis sp. | reverse complement strand
GGTCGAGACGATCTCGCCGCGCTCCATGAAGGCGTCGGAGACGGCGATCGCCTGGTCGAGCAGACCGCCGGGGTTGTTGCGCAGGTCCACGACGAAGCCCTTGAGCTTGTCCGGCCCGATCTTGGTGGTGAGGTCGTCGATCGCCCGGCGGAGGGTCTCGAAGGTCTGCTCGCTGAACGACGTGACGCGGAGATAGCCGACGTCGCCTTCCTCGCGCCAGCGGACGACGCGGAGCACGATGGTGTCGCGCACCAGCCTGACCTCGAACGGGTCCTTGCGGCCTGCGCGCTGGATCTTGAGGCGAACCGGCGTGCCCACGCCACCGCGCATCTTGTCCACGGCCTGGTTGAGCGAGAGGCCCTGGACCGCATCGTCGTCGATGTGGGTGATGATGTCGTTCGACATGATGCCGGCCTTGGAGGCCGGCGTTTCGTCCATCGGCGAGACGACCTTGATCTGGCCGTCTTCCATCGTGACCTCGATGCCGAGGCCGCCGAACTTGCCGGACGTCGTGGTCCGCATGTCGTTGAAGGCTTTCGGGTCCATGTAGCTCGAATGAGGATCGAGCGAGGTCAGCATGCCGCTGACGGCCGATTCGATCAGCTTGCCCTCGTCCGGCGCCTCGACGTAGTCGCTGCGGATCTTCTCGAAGATGTCGCCGAACAGCGTCAGCTTCTTGTAGGTGTCGGACGCCGCAGCGATCGCGCTCGTGCCGGCGAGAAGACCGGATTGCGTGGCGAGGGTCACCGACCCGGCACCGATGGCCGCACCCAGGAAAAGATAGGAGAACTTGCGCATCATCCGCGGGCTTTCTCGTTGTCAGGCCGGTCGCTGGAAGGTTTGGCCCACCACGGGCCCGGATCGATCGGCGATCCGTCTTTTCGCAACTCAATATAGAGGACCGGCTTGCCGGCGCCACCCTCTGCGTCAACGACGGCCCCGGCTGCTCCGCTCCCCATCACGGCCACCGGCTCGCCAGCCAGCACGAACTGGCCGATCTCGACGCTGACACGGTCCATCCCGGCCATGACCAGATGATAGCCACCACCTGCGTTGATGATCAAGACATGTCCGTAAGCTCTGTAAGGGCCGGCGAAGGCCACCCAGCCGTCGGCCGGCGCGGTGACCAGCGCTCCCTGCGGCGTCCCGAGGCTCAGGCCACGCTCCTGGCCGCCGAAGCCGTCCGGCGCGCCGAATCCGCGCAGACTGCCGCCATTGACCGGTAATGGCAGCGTCCCGCGCGCGTCGGCGAAGGGTATCCGCGGCTGGAGCCGCGCAAGGTCCTTCATCAGCCCGGGAGCGAGTGCCGCGACCTGCGCCGGCGTCTGGAGCGGGGGCGGCGCGTTGCGCGCCGCCTCGGCCGCCCGCCGCGCGGCGGTGATCTCCGTTTCCATCCGCGCGATCAATTCCTTGAGAGACTGCGCCTGACGGGCAAGGGCCAACGTCCGCTGCCGCTCCTCGACCAGCCGCTGGTCTCCCGATTCGATCTGCCCCTGCCGGGCTTCGACTAGGGCGGACAGACGCTGCCGCGCGGTGACCAGCGTCTCGTGTTCGGTCCGGATCGTCCGGTGCTCGGCTGCGATGTCCTGTCGCAGACGCACCAGTTCGGCGAGATCGGCCGCCAGTGCCTCGGCCTCGTCGCGCAGTTCGGGAAGCACCGCGCCGAGCAGCATCGCGGTGCGCAGCGCGAGCAGCATGTCCTCGGAACGCACGACGACGGCCGGCGGCGACTTGCGTCCAGCGCGCTGCAGGGCGGCGAGCACCTCGGTGATCACGCCGCGCCGCCCCTCGAGCGAGCGTCGGATCGCCGTCTCCGTGCCCGACATGGCCGCCAGCCGGCCGTCGGCCTCGGCCAGCGCGGTCTCGGATCGCCGGACGCGGTTCGAGGTCTCGATCAGCTCGGCCGCCAGCGCCGCCCGGTCGCCCCGCAGGCGCTCGACCTCGCGGGCCAGCGCCACGCGCGCGGCGGAGGCGTCCCGGAGCTCCTGTTCGATCCGTTTCAGTTCGAGTTCGCGCTGTTCCTTGACCGCGGGGTCCGCCACCTCGGGCCGTCGCGGGTCGGCGGGCAGGCCCTGTGCTCCGGCCGGTTGCGCCAGCGCCAGCAGCAGCACCGCCGCGGCCGGACCCAGGCAGGAAGGAGCGAGACGAAGCCACATGCCCGATGGACGTCCCGTGTCGCCGGCGGGCGCGCCCTGCCGCCGAATCAGGTTAGGCGCGATGATAGGGATGTCCACCGAGGATTGTCGCCGCCCGGTAGAGCTGTTCCAGGAGCAGAATACGCACAAGCTGATGCGGCAGAGTCATGGCGCCGAACGACACGATCGTCTCAGCCTCCGCGCGCAAGTGCCCGTCGAGCCCGTCAGGTCCGCCCATGACGAAGGTGGTTGCGCGTCCCGCATCCCTGTTGCGGCGGATCATCTGGGCGAACGCCGTACTGTCGGGCATCGTGCCCCGCTCGTCGAGCAGCACGACCGCGGCCGCCTCGGGAAGCGCGGAGCGGATCGCGTCGGCCTCGCGGGCCTTGCGCTCGGCCGCGTCGCGGGCCGGGCTTTCGCCGATCTCGCGCAGGACGAGACCGGCCAGGCCGATGCCGCGTCCGGCCTGCTCGAACCGCGTCCGGTATCGTTCGGCGAGATCGCGCTCCGGCCCGGTTTTGAGGCGGCCTACCGCGACGATGAGCACCCTGGCCAACGGCTCGAACCTCTGGATCCCGCAGGATGCCGATCAGCCGGCGAGACGTTCCGTCGGTCTGTCACCGCCCCACATCTTCTCGAGATTGTAGAAGTTGCGGATGTCCGGCTTGAAGATGTGGACGATCACGTCACCGATGTCGATCAGTACCCAATCGGCGAGCGGCAGGCCTTCGACCCGGACCGAGCCGTGTCCGCGGCCCTTGCAGGCCTGGATCACCTGATCGGCGATGGCGGCCACATGGCGATCCGACCTGCCAGTCGCGATCACCATCTGGTCGGCGATCGACGTCTTGCCCAGAAGGTCGATGGTGACCACCTCCTCCGCTTTCGCGTCGTCCAGGATGGTGTGCACCAGGTGCAGCAGGTCGTGTGCAGGCGCATCACGGGCGACCATGTCCTCCGCAAACGGTTCAGCAGGAACCGCCGGGTGGTGGAGCGGACCCTGTGCCGCCCCTGACAGAGATGTCGTGATCAGTTTCCCGCATCCTCTCGTCATGCGGGGCGGGTGCCCCGCTTCCAGACTCATCATAACGACGAACGCTTAACGAATACAAACTCGGGTCATGACGTCGGGATGACGTCGCGCGTTCACTCGGACCCTAAAGTGGGCTCGCACCCGTCAGGTTCCATGGGCAACCCGACCATTATTTGACCACCACGTCAGCTCCGGCACGCCTGAGCGCCGTCGAAGACGACTTGGA
>CAZVMY010000373.1:1144-3397 GCA_964628955.1 uncultured Methylocystis sp. | reverse complement strand
GCAGGTCGCCCGTCGCCTCATCGCGCTGGAAGACCACCCGAGGCCGCGAGACCGCGATCTCGAAGCCCTCGCGGCGCATCGTCTCGATCAGGATCGCGAGCTGGAGTTCGCCGCGGCCCGAGACGATGAAGCTGTCCTTGTCGGCCGCCTCCTCGATCTTCAGCGCGACGTTGCCCTCGGCTTCCTTGAGCAGCCGGTCGCGGATGACGCGGCTCGTCACCTTGTCCCCCTCGGTGCCGGCGAGCGGGCTGGAATTGACGATGAAGGACATCGACACGGTCGGCGGGTCGATCGGCTGCGAATGCATCGGCTCGGTCACTTCGAGCGCGCAGAAGGTGTCGGCTACCGTGCCCTTGGTGAGTCCGGCGATGGCGACGATGTCGCCGGCGAGCGCCTCGTCGACAGCCGTGCGCTCGACGCCGCGAAACGCCAGGATCTTCGAGATGCGGCCCTGCTCGATCAGCGTGCCGTCGCGCGCCAGCGCCTTGATCGCCTGGTTCGGCCGGACCGAGCCCGACGTGATGCGGCCGGTGATGACACGGCCGAGGAACGGGTTCGCCTCCAGGATGGTACCGATCATCCGGAACGGCCCCTCCTCGGTCTTGGCCAGAGGGACGTGGCTGAGAACGAGGTCGAACAGCGGGGCCAGTCCCTTATCCTTCGGACCCTCCGGTGCCTCGCCCATCCAGCCATCGCGGCCCGATCCGTAGAGGATCGGGAAATCGAGCTGCTCGTCGTTGGCGTCGAGGGCCGCGAACAGGTCGAACACCTCGTTGATGACCTCCTGCGGCCTGGCATCCGGCCGGTCGACCTTGTTGACGCAGACGATCGGACACAGCCCCAGCTTCAGCGCCTTGCCCACGACGAACTTGGTCTGCGGCATCGGCCCTTCGGCGGCATCGACCAGCACGATCGCGCTGTCGACCATGTTGAGGATGCGCTCGACCTCGCCACCGAAATCCGCGTGGCCCGGCGTGTCGACGATGTTGATGCGCGTGTCCTTCCAGACAACGGAAGTACATTTCGCGAGGATGGTGATCCCGCGTTCCTTCTCGAGGTCGTTGGAATCCATCACGCGCTCGATGATGCGCTGGTTGTCGCGGAAGATGCCGGACTGCGCGAGGAGCTTGTCCACCAGCGTCGTCTTGCCGTGGTCGAAGTGTGAGATGCTCGCGATGTTGCGCACTTGCATCACGCCGGTCCTGTCGAAGGATGCCCTCGTCCAAGCGGACCGCGACGTCGACGCTCCTGCGTCGGTTCGTCAGCGCGGCCGGACTGCGCCGTCGTGTTGCGGCGCAATATCATGTCTTGCGGCCTGGCGGCAACGACGAAACACGCGCGCGCCGACCGCGGACACGCTGTCATGAAGACGTTGCGGGCGGTCGGTACGCCGTCGGCAAAATACAAAAGCGGCAAACGACGCCGACGAACGACCGGAGTTCCACCATGCCGATCCGCCACATCGTTCGGTCCGCCCTCGTCGCGCTCGGTCTTGCAGGGGCGGCGCTGGTGCCTGCCGCTGCACAGGAGAAGCTGACGTTCGCCGTCACCGACGTCGATGGTCTCGAGAGCCTGCAGCGCGAGTACGGCCCGTTCCGGGATGCTCTCGAGAAGACCGTCGGGCTGAAGATCGACTTCTTTCCGGTTTCGGGTCGCACCGCGGCCGTCGAGGCGATGAGCGCCGGCCAGGTCGATTTCGTGCTGACCGGTCCGGCCGAATACGTGGTCTTCAACGCGCGGCTCAAGGCGACGCCGGTCGTGGTCTGGGAAAGGCCGAACTACCGGTCCAGCATCGTGGTTCTCGACGAGAGCCCGATCAGGTCGCTGGCCGAACTCAAAGGCAAGAAGGTTTCGTTCGGCGAGATCGGATCGACGTCGCAGCACCTGGCGCCTGCCACGATCCTCGCCGACGCCGGGCTCGCCTACGGCAAGGATTACGAGCCGGTATTCCTGCGCCTCAACGTCGCTGCCGAGGCGATGCTGCGTGACGACATCGGCGCGATCGGCATGAACCAGACCCATCTGGAGCGTGTGCGGAGCGCGTTCCCGACCCGGAAGTTCCGGACGCTCGGCGACGGAGCGGCGCTGCCGAACGACCTCGTCCTTGCGTCGCCGCGGGTGAAACCCGAGGTCGTCGCCAAGTTCCGCAGCGCCTTCGTGGAGCATGCGGAGACGATCATGAAGGCCGTCGTCTCGACGAAGGAGAACAAGAAATTCGAGGGTGGTCGGTTCTTCCCCGGCGTGTCGGACAAG
>CAZVMY010000373.1:0-1134 GCA_964628955.1 uncultured Methylocystis sp. | reverse complement strand
AACGAATTCACCAAGTTCGTCGGCAACTGACGCTCGTGTCGTCGGCGGCACTTGCGCCGAGACCTCGGACCGCCCCCGACGCAGCCGCGTTCCGACCTCTGCGGATCCAGGGTCTGAGCAAGAGCTTCGGGGCGCGGACGATACTGCGCGCGATCGATCTCGACGTCGACGACGACTCGGTCATCGCGTTGATCGGTGCCAATGGCGCAGGCAAATCGACCCTGCTGCGCCTGATCGTCCGGCTGATCGAACCGGGCAGCGGACGGATCGAAGCTCTGGGTGAGGACGTCACCGGGCTCGACCCACGGGCCTTGAAGACATTCCGGTCGCGGGTCGGCGTGGTGTTCCAGCGACACAACCTCTCCGGGCGCCTATGCGTTCTGACGAACGTCGTCCATGGGGTGCAGGCGCGCGAGTCGGGGCCGCGGACCTGGTTGCAGGGGCTGGCCCGCAGCGACGTCCGGGCGGAAGCGATGGAATGCCTCGGTGCCGTCGGTCTCGCGGACCGCGGCCTGCAGCGCGCCGACCGCCTGTCCGGAGGGCAGTCGCAACGGGTCGCCATCGCCCGCATGCTGATGCAGCGACCGCAGATGATCTTGGCCGACGAGCCGGACGCGAGCCTCGATCCGCAGGCCGGCCAGGAGGTCATGGGGCTGCTCTATCGCCTCTCGAAGGAGCGCCGGGTCCCGCTGGTCGTCATTTCGCACCGGCTCGAGCATACGATCCATTACTCGGACCGCATCGTCGGACTTGCGGACGGACGGATCGCGTTGGACGTCCCCTCGTGCACGGTCGATCCACAGCGGCTTCGGGCCTTCTTCCACGCCGCGGATGCGCGGGCATGAGCATCATGCTGGATCCGGCGCGCGCCACCCCGCCGCGCTGGGAACGGCCCAACGCGCTCGGGTTCGTGCTGATGCTGGTGGCACTCGCGTTCCTGGTCTGGTCGTTCTCCAGCGTCGGCCTCTCCTGGGAGCGGATCCAGCGCGGCGTTCCGGCGCTTGCGTCGATCGTCCAGCGGATGTTTCCACCCGATCTCGAACGCCTGCCGCAAATCCTGTGGTCGCTGCTCATCACCTTCCAGATGGCGCTCGTCGGCGCAACAACGTGGAAAAACTGCTGGATAAAGCCCAA
>CAZVMY010000372.1:0-3413 GCA_964628955.1 uncultured Methylocystis sp. | reverse complement strand
TGAGCCGGTCCTCCATCACCCGGATGGTCTTGTCGACGACCGCCGGTTTCAGCCCCGGCAACAGCGTCGAGACCACCCCGATCCTGCGCCGCCGGTAGGGCGCGACACGCACCGCGCCGGCCGCTTGCGCCAGCGCACGATCGAGGAGCGCCGACTCGACGGCGAAGGGAATGACTTTGACCGTCGCGACCATCTCGCCTGCCGTCACCGCCTTGAGCGCCGGCAGCGTCGCGATGGTCAGCGCCTCGTCGATCGCGTTCACACGGTCGACGGCGGCGGCATCGACGACCAGCACACCAGCCTCGGTGGCGAACAGGTTGGACCGGCCGGTGAACGGCGGATCGACCCGGACATGGACGCCGGCCGCACGCCCGGCCAGCAAGGCCGCAGCGTCGTTCTCGGCCACGTCCTGCGGATCGGTCTTGGCGACCGTGATGCGACCGATGCCCGCCGCCCGCAGGACCGCGACATGCGCGGCCGTGACCACCGTGCCCTTCTTCAGCACGAGATCGCCCTGCCGGACGGCATGCGCCACCACCCCGCCGACCGCTTCCTCAATCGGCAGCTGGCCAAATCTCATGCCGCAACCTCCACGCGCGCGGGCTCGAGCCGCTGCGCCGCGATGATCTCGCCGAGGATGGAGACAGCGATCTCCGCCGGGCTGACCGCGCCGATGTCGAGGCCGATCGGTGCCCTGATGCGCACCAGCGCCGCTGGCGAAGCGCCGGCGGCGGCCAATCGCTCCAGCCGCTTCGCATGCGTGCGCCGGCTGCCCAGCGCGCCGACATAGAAACAGTCTCGTAGAAGAGCGTGGAGCAGCGCCGGATCGTCGATCTTCGGGTCGTGCGTCAACGCGACGAAGGCCGTCCAGCCGTCGACGCCGAGCGGCGGCAGCGCCACGTCCGGCCAGTCGGCGATGACTGTGACGCCTGGAAACCGCTCCGCCGTGGCGAAGGCGGTACGCGGATCGACGATCACCGGATCGAGCCCGATGGCTTGTGCCATCGGCACCAGCGCCTGGCTGATGTGCACGGCGCCAACGACGACGAGCCGGACCGGCGGCACGTGCACGGTGAGGAAGGTCTTGCGGCCGTCGATCTCGACCATCCCGCTCCTGCCCCTGCGGATCGCGTCGGCGACGGCCTCGCCGAGCGCGGTGCCGGCGAGCGGCGCCTGCGCCAGTTCGGCGGCGCGGATCAGGCGCTGCACGCCGTCCGCGACGTCAGTCACGAGGACGCAGGGCCGCCGCGCGGCGCGCTCCGCGTTGAGGGTAGAAAGGAGCGCGACCTGCATCAGGTGCGGTCCGCCGCGAGCCGGACGCCGAGGCCGACCAGAAGCGAGCCGCCAATCCAGCGGAACAGGCGCTGCACGAGGTCGGTCCTCTTCAATCCGGTCACCAGCGCCGAGGCGCCGAACACGGCGACCACGTCGGCGAAGCCGAACATCAGGTTCACGATCGTGCCGAGCAGCAGCATCTGCAGGGCGATGGGGAACCCCGCGGATGGATCGACGAACTGCGGCAGGAAGGCGATGAAGAACAGCGCGGCCTTGGGGTTGAGCACCTCGACGAGCACCGAATCGAGGAATGCGCGCCGCGCCGATTTCGATCCGGCGGCGGTCGCCGCGTCACCGGCATCCAGTCGCATGCGGATGATCCCGATGCCGAGCCAGATGAGGTAGAGCGCACCGGCGATCTTCACGGCGAGATAGATCTCGGGCACGTGACGGAAGATCGCCGAGAGGCCGAATGCCGCGGCGACGACATGCGCGTACCCGCCGAGATGGATGCCGAGGCAGGCCAGAAGCCCCGCCCGGCGCCCGCGCGCCATCGTCTGCGCCGCGACATAGACGATTGCCGGACCGGGGATGAACGCGAACACGGAGGCCGCGACGATGAACGGGACGAGCAGATCGAGCCCGGGCATCAGAGCACCGGCTCGACGTAGACGCTGATCCTGCCGCCGCAGGAGAGCCCGACACGCCAGGCGGTCTCGTCGGCCACGCCGAATTGCAGCATCCTCGGCCGGCCGGTCGCGATCACGTCCGCTGCCTCCTCGACGACGGCGCCCTCGACGCAGCCGCCCGAAACCGAGCCCTCGAAGTTGCCGTCAGCATCGATCACGAGATGGCTGCCGGTCGGACGCGGCGCGGAGCCCCAGGTCTCCATGACGGTGGCCAGCGCCACGCGCCGCCCGTCGGACCGCCAGCGCTCCGCGATCGAAAGAACGTCCGTGCTTCCCGCCTCGCCCATCGCTTATCCCCGTTTGCGTCGCGTCATCCCGAGGCGCGAGCGAAGCGGGCCTCGAAGGACGACGTCGTGGTCACTCCCTTCGACGCCGCTCCGCGGCACCTCAGGGTGAGGTTCGATTGACCCAATATCGAGGCTCAGGCCGCGCTTCGCAACCAGCGCCGCGGATCGGTGTCGCGGGAGCGCCCCCCATCGAGCGCCGCGCAGAGCGCCGCCATGGAATGCAGGTTGTGCAGCGTACGGAACTCGTCGACATGCGGCAGCATGGCACGGACGCCGCCGGCCTTCGCCTCGAACGCCTCGTAGCGCAGCAGCGGGTTGAGCCAGATCAGCCGCCGGCAGGAGCGATGCAGCCGGTCCGTCTCGCGCGGCAGATCGTCGAGCACGCGCCGCTCCAGTCCGTCGGTGATCAGCAGCACGATCGCACCCTGGCCGAGCACACGCCGCGACCAGCGCTTGTTGAAGTCGTGGAGTGCGGCGGCGATCCGCGTGCCGCCGTCCCAGTCGCGCACGAGCTTGCCGGTTTCGGCGAGCGCGACGTCGGGGTCCTTGCTGGCGGCCAGCGCCCGCGTGATGTTGGTGAGTTCGGTGCCGAAGACGAAGGAATGCACCTTGCGCCCGGTCTTCGACAGCGCATGCAGGAAGTGCAGGAAAATGGCGCTGTAGTCGCTCATCGAGCCCGAGATGTCGCAGAGCGCGACGATCGGCGGATGCCGCTCGCCGGGCTCCCGGCGCTTGAGGTCGATGAAGGCGCCGCCGGCGCCGAGCGAGGCGCGAAAACTGCGGCGCGGATCGACGCGCGGCCCCCGCGTGGCCGCGACCAGCCTGCGGACGGGAACGGCATCGAGCGGGAGCACGAGCTTCGCCACCTGCCGTTTGGCCTCGGCAATCTCCGCCGCCGACATCTGCTCGAAATCCTTGGCGCGCAGCACCTCGGCATCGGACACCGTCATGCGGGCGTCCATCTCGAGCTTCGGCCGCTCGCGGATTTCCTCGTCGCGGACATTGGCGAACATGGCTTCCGCCACGCGCTGCAACGGCTTCTCGCGCGCCGCCGGATCGCCCGGCGAATAGGGCGCGAGCATCGCCATCATCTTTTCGAGGAGCTGCCGCCGCCGCCAGAACAGCCGGAATGCCTGTTCGAACACTATGGATTGATCGCGGC
>CAZVMY010000371.1:0-3431 GCA_964628955.1 uncultured Methylocystis sp. | reverse complement strand
CCTCACCAAGACCTCGGCCGGCGGCTACAAGGGCACGCTCACGACGCTCTCGACTAAGGCCCCGATCGAGTTCCAGCCCAACGCCCGCAAAGCCCGTGACGAAGAGCCCGACTTTCGGATCGTCGCCACCAACAACGGCTTCGAGCTCGGCGCAGCCTGGATCCGCAAGTCCCGCTCCAGCGAAGGCGACTACGTCTCGGCCTCGCTCTCGGCCCCAGAGTTCAACGGCAAGCTCTACGCCAACGTGGCCCCCGCGCCCGGCGGCAAGGAGAACGAGTTCGTCCTCATCTGGAACGGCCGCGACTGACGATCAGGCCGGCATCGCACACTCGGCCCCGCCGCAATCCGGCGGGGCAGAAGCCATGTTTGTGTGCGTCACGATGCTCATGTTTCGGACGTTGTCGCGCTTCAACAGCGCCGCAGGGTGCCAACTCCCCGAGGAATGTCTGTCTGGACTTCCAAGGATACGAGCGGCTCGGCCGGGTTCAAGGACGCGCGGTTCCCCCAAAATCGACGCGGGTCCGAGCAGCCGGAGCTTGATCCGGCTGTCTCGCGCGCGGCCCCGCGACGATTTCGGCTCCCCCACGCGCCGCCGCTGGCGGTCGGCTGACGCCGATCCTTGAGCCCGACCTCGACCGTCCCGTGCCGGAACTCTTGTCCAGTTCAGGACGAAGAGGAGAACGATCATGTCCATCATCACCATCGAACAACAGATCGCCGAGCTCAGGGCTGAGCTCGCCCAGTGCGACCTGACGAAGCGCGAGCGCCGCGAGGCCGTCGCCGAACTGGAATGGCTGAAGGAGCAGCTGCGCATCGACGACGAGCGCGCGAACTTCGCGGCCATTGAGCGTGAGGCAGAGGCGATGCCGCAGGCGGCGCGGTTCCGCTTCGATCAGCTGCCGTTCTGACGGCGGATACGACGGGAGGCCGGCAACGGTCTCCCGTTCTTCGGCTATTTGATTGCAAGAAGTTCGAACTTTATGTATCTTTCAAACTCTCAGGAGGACATCATGAGCGTGACCCAGTTCAAGCAGATTCCAGCAGCGGAGGCGTTGCGCCGCTTCTCCGAGATCAACGACGCTGCCTTGAAAGAGCCTGTGGTCCTGACCCGCAACGGTCGGGCGCGCACCGTGCTCCTCTCCGTCGAGGCCTTCGAACGGTTCCTGGCGAACGAGCGCAGCGTCTTTCTTGCCAAGGATACGCCGGCAGAGTTCCTCGGTCAGCTTGAAGCGATCGCCAAGGGCGACTTTGCGGCCGCCGGCGTGAGCGAAGGTGACGACAGACGTATCGACTGATGGTCTCGGGTTTCGACACGAGCGCCGCGCTGCAGCCCGGCGCGGTCTTCCACTACGCCTACCTCTGGCATCGTGAGTTCCAGGCCGGTCAGATCGAAGGCCGCAAGGATCGGCCCGCCGTCGCTCTTGCCGTCGCGATCAGCGACAAGGATGGCCGCACCCATGTCCTGGCATTGCCGGTCACACATGCCAAGCCCACCAAACCGGATCATGGCGTCCTGCTCTCGGCCACGACCAAGCGGGCGCTGGGCCTCGATGATGAACCCTCATGGGTAATCACGACGGAAGCCGTCCGGTTCGCCTGGCCCGGGGCCGATGTCCGCCGCGCGCCCGGTCGAAAGGGTCCTTTCTACGGCGTCCTCTCGACGAAGCTCCTGCAGTCGATCGTGCGATCCTACATGCAGAATCGCGAACGCGGTGAGGCGGTGTTGTTTGAACGCTATGATTGACGGCGGTTGAGCGTATCGGATTTCAACGCAGTCGGTCGAACGTACCCTTCGCTGTCAGGTACCCGCTCATCACCTCGGTGACGAGATCGGCGATGGTGCGGCGTTCCCGCAGCGCTTGCAGGTGCAACGCGTCGCGGACCGTCTCCGGAAGCTTCAGGTTGCACTGGACAATGTCGGCCCGCACCCTGCCGCGCCGCCGTTGCGGGATTCCACTGTCGATGGCTGGCAGTGCTGGCACAGCAGGCATTGCCTGCGCGGCAATTGTGTTGGTCGTTTGCCTCTGTGCATTCCCAGATTGATCGCCACGCAGGGATGCGTCGGGCGACCCAACAGACTTTGCCGTGGATACTCCCTCATTGACAGAGGCCGGCGCGTCAGCGCCTACCGTATCGACGAAGCCCGTATCTTCCTGCGCTTTTGCCAATGAGGCGCTGAGATCACCGAACGAGAGTGGCCCGCGCCTGCGCGTGGCGACACGCAGCCGCGAGAACCCGCCGTCGTGGGCAATCTCACCTTCCTGTGGTTTCGGGTTCGCCGCATCGCTCATGGCGTTGCCCCTGCGATAATGTCTGTCACCTCGCGCGCGAAACGGAACGCCTCGTCGATGGCGTTGGCTGGCGCCGTCTCGCCTCCCGTCAGTTTGCGGAGCATGCCATGGCCGTTCGTGACCTTCTTGTAGGTCGGGCGGGAGCGGATGACCGTGCCCAGCACATCGAGCTTGTTGGTCATCACGAAGCGGACGGCTTCCTCGAAGGACACCTGGCTTGTCTCAATGCCTTCGACCGCATTGAAGACGACGCGATGGGGAATGGGGTGACCACGGGCGCCCAATGCTTTCAGGAATGTCACAAGCGCTTTCGCCTGGACGCAATCGAACAGACTCGGCCGTGTCGGGATCAGGACGAGATCTGCATAGCCGACCGCGACGGCCAGCGTCTCGTTGGCGGTGCCTTGAATGTCGACGATCACGACGTCGGCGTCGATCTCGGACTGCAGCGCTTCCCCGAGCGCTCCAGCATCCTTGATCGCCGTGACCGTGATGCCGTCCAGCATCGCGCCGGCTTCAGTCGAACGGGACTGCCACAACAGCGCGCTGCCCTGCGGATCGGCGTCGAGAACTGTAACGCTCAATCCGCCATGCGCGAATTCGCAAGCGAGGAGGATGGCGAGCGTGGTCTTGCCGCCGCCGCCCTTGGGCGAGGCGAAGGCGATGACGCGCGCCTGGCCGGCCGCTTGATCCTCACTCGAAAAGTGCTTCTGTGTCTGGGCTGTTGCCGCTGCCATGACCTTTGCGTCCCTGAGCCGCCCCCGGTCAGAGACATAGCATGGTAGCGAGGATAATTCGATATCAAGAGAGCGATTGTAGTGAGCTACCCAGCTACCTTGCAATTGGGCGGCCTGTCGATATCGGTAGCGCGATAGCGGCTTAGTTCTATGTGCTGGTATCCAGCTATCGCAGTATCCGGGCACTGTCATAGGCGGATATCCTGATCGCTCGCTTCCCGGCTATCTGTGTGCTTGAGCTATCTGTCCATGATGCCGGGTTGCTCCCCGTCCAGGCGATTATCATGCTATCCAGATGCTGTTATATAAAACTATCTCAATAGGATACGTTCATTCTGTGCTCCCCGACCTCCCAGAAATTCGATAAGGTTGTGATGGCAGGATAGGACATGGCGATATCGCC
>CAZVMY010000370.1:0-3438 GCA_964628955.1 uncultured Methylocystis sp. | reverse complement strand
GAGGAGCCGCCCGCCGGCGGCGGCGGTTTCGGGGATCTTCTCGGCGGCGTGCTGGGTGGCGTGCTGGGAGGCGGTGCGCCGCGGCGCGGTCGCATGGGTATGGGCGAAATGGTCGCCCGCCGCGTCGCCTCGTCGGTCGCGACCCAGATCGGCTCGCAGATCAGTCGCGCCATCCTGCGCGGCGTGCTCGGTGGCGCGCGGCGATAGGAGGACCGGATCACGATGGCAAGCCGTCCGTCATTCCGGGGCTTCGCGAGGCGAAGAACCCGGAATCCATGACCACCGAACATCAGAATGATGACTGTCACCGCCGTCGCCCGTTCCGGAGCATCGTGTTCATGGGTTCCGGGTCCGGCTTCGCCGTCCCGGAATGACGACGGGTGAGCACGATACGCTCCATGGCTGGCCTGCTGGCGCTTCTGCTGATGGCCGGGCAGGCGCTTGCCGCGGAATACCGCGTCGTGAAGGTTCGTCGCGACGACGTGCTCAACGTGCGCGAGCGGCCTGACCCGGAGTCGAAGGCGCTGGCGACCCTGCCGCCGGACGCAACCGGCATCACCGTGCTGCGCCGGTCCGGCCGCTGGGCGGAGATCGAGGCGGGCGACATCCGCGGCTGGGTGAACGGTTTCTACCTCTCGGTCGCAGCGGCGTCCGCGCGCCCGAAGCTGCCGGGTTCTCCCGTGAACCAGTCCGAGCCGCCTCCGCCGCCCGCCGCAGCCCCGCCGCCGGACGCGATCGCGGCCGATCCACCCGAAACCTTCCCGGTGCCGCGCGGCGGCGGGAGCAGCGCACCGCGCATCCCTGCCGCGCCGCCCCCACCGACGCCTGAACCCGTCTTCGAACTCCCGCCGGGCGCCGTACCGGCCACGGCCGCGGCCACGACCTTTTTCCCCGACCGCCTCACCTGCGTCGGTGCCGACCCGGCCTGGACGCTGACGATCATCGACGGCGCCGTCACCCAGAGCGGACCGGAAGGAACCTTCGAGACGGGACGCCTGGCGCAGCTCCAGCGCAAGGCCGTGCATCGCTGGGAGTTCCGCTTCGGCCGCAACCGCGGCGTCTACGAGCGCAACCTCGTCTGCACGAACCCCGCCACCCCCGAACCCTTCCCGATCCGCCTCACCGTGACCGGCCGCGGACCGCAGGCGCTGGAGGCCTGCTGCCGGGCGCAATGAGGCGCCCGCACCCCCGCTGCGGCCTTCGACCGGCCCGAGACGTTCCGATCACGCGATTGCGCAACCGCCTCGTTGCACGCGGTACGATCCCGTGAAAACCTGCCGCATCGCGCGAAATGGTGGTGCCGCCCACGAGATGACCCGACGCATAGTCGACACGCCCGAGGACTTTCAGCGCGCATGCGACCGCGCGGAGCCCGGCGATCTGATCCTCGTGCGTGGCGGCCTCTACGACCGTCCGACCCGGCTCGCGGGCCGCGGCCAGTCCGACGCCGCGCCGATCACGATCCGCGGCGCCGGCGGGCGTATCCGGTGCGGCCAACGGCCGGACCCGAAGGCTGGCGGCGGCGATCCTGCGAAGGATGCGCCGGCGAAGCCCACCGCCCAGGACTTCGCGCTTCTCCAGATCGATTCCTGCCGGAACGTCGTCGTGGAGGGCCTCTCCGTCACCGAGTGCTGGCCGGCGATCCTCTGGATCAAGGACACGAGCCGTCTGGCGATCCGCGGCTGCGACCTCGAGGGCGGCACCTTTGCGATCTACGTCAACGGCAAGCGGGGCACGGTCCGGGACCTCAGGATCGAGAACAACCGCTGGCGTCAGGACGCCAGCCTCGATCACAAGCTCTGGTCCCTGATCCGCTGGGAGCACGCGCATGGCGGCGAAGGCTTCGACGGCCGCCACCGGTACTTCAATGGCGCCTTCCTCGGCGGCAAGGGGGTCGATGGTGACGTGCTGGTGCGCAGCAACCGGATCGAGGACGCCTATAACGGGATCCGATTGAAGGCGCCGGGTACCATTCCGGAGGACGGCCGCACCAACGCCGACGTCCATGTCGTCGACAACGACTTCCTGCGCATCCGCGACAATCCGATCGAGCCGGAGGTATACGCCCTCGATTGGGTGATCCGGCACAACCGCTTCGTCGATTGCCATGCCTGGTTCTCGTTCGACGGCACCGGCGGCGGTTACTGGTACGTCTACGGCAACACGGGGCGCTTCCTGTCGCGGCAGGGTCTGCCGCGGCACCGTCGGCACACGATGGGCCGGGTGATGAAGCTGAGCTACGACGAGGACGGCAAGGCGGGCGAGCGGTCCGTGACGCCGTCCTTTCCCTGGTACGTCTTCAACAACAGTTTCCATCTGCGCTGTCCGCTCATCGGGGGCAGCGACCCCGGCGACCCGGCGCCGGGCATGCCGCGCGAGAGCTTCGACTTCACGGACAACCTCACGGTCTTCAACAACGCCTTCGAATGGGGCGACCCGGCGGCACATCGCCGGGGCGTCTGCGAACGGACCGACATGGTGATGAACTTCGACTGGGCGCGAAGCCGGACCGTCCTCTTCGATTTCAACCTCTCCAACCGGAGCGACTACGTCGGCTTCGTGCGCCCGACCGGGAGTTCCAACGAAGCGAACGGCCTGACCGTGCCGGGGCGGCTCTTCCGCGATGGCCGGGGCGGCGATTTCCGCCTGGCCGACGGCAGCCCCGGACGGGGCTCGGCCGACCTGCGCGCGCTCGCCGCGAGCCCTGGACGGAGCCTCGCGATCCACGCTCCGGCCGGCGGCCTCGACCGCGGCGCCCGGCAGGGCGAAGGCTGGGTGAGGGTCGACGGGCTCGAGTGAGCGTGCGCGACGCCCGCTGCGGCGGACCTTGTCAGCCGGCCCGTTTGGTTCTTGGATGCACCATCCCGGAAGGACCCCTGCCATGACCCTCGCCGATACCCGCCCCGTCGCGTCCGCCGACACGCTCGAGGCCGTGCTCGCCCATCTCGACCAGGACCACGACGGGGCGCTGGCGCGCCTGTTCGACCTGCTGCGAATCCCGTCGATCTCGACCGACAGCGCCTACCGCGCCGAGTGCCGCAAGGCGGCCGAGTGGCTGAAAGCCGATCTCGCCGGTCTCGGCTTCGAGACCTCGGTGCGCGAGACGCCCGGCCACCCGGTGGTGCTCGGCCATGCGCCGCAGGCGGGAAAACCCCACGTGCTCTTCTACGGCCATTACGACGTGCAGCCCGTCGATCCGCTGGCGCTCTGGCATACGCCGCCTTTCGAGCCGCGCCTGATCGAGGTCTCGGCCGGCCGACCCGCGATCAGCGCGCGCGGCGCCCGCGACGACAAGGGGCAGGTGATGACCTTCCTCGAGGCCTGCCGGGCCTGGAAGGCCGTCACGGGCGCGCTGCCCATCGGCATCACCGCGATGATCGAGGGCGAGGAGGAGATCGGCTCGACGCATCTCCCGGCCTTCGTGAAGGAGAACGCGGC
>CAZVMY010000369.1:0-3438 GCA_964628955.1 uncultured Methylocystis sp. | reverse complement strand
GGCCGCGAGAGGAACGAGATCACCTCGATCAGCACGACCAGCGGCAGCACGTAGCCCGGCACGCCGCCGGGCACGAAGAGGCCGAGAAACCGCAGTCCGTGGCGGGAGAAGCCATAGACGAGCACGACCAGGAAGACGAGCAACGCCAGCGCGAAGGTGACGATGATGTGGCTCGTGGTGGTGAACGTGTACGGGATGATGCCGATCACGTTGGCGAACAGCACGAACATGAACAGCGAAAACACCAGCGGCATGAACTTCATGCCCTCGCGCCCGGCCGAACTGCGGACGGTGTCCGCCACGAACTCGTAGAGAACTTCGGCCGCCGCCTGGACGCGGCCCGGAACGATCGCCTTCGCCCGCGTGCCGTAGACCATGAGCGCGATCACCGCCGTCACGGCGATCGCCATGAACACGGTCGAATTGGTGATCGAGACGTCGACGCCGAACGCGGTTATCGGGACGATCTTCTGGATCTGAAATTGATTTATCGGATCGGCCATCTCATCTTCCAGCCCAACGCTGGCGTCCCCTATCCTGCATCCCGCGGCACGTCCACCGCATTGTTCGGATCAAGCGTCCGGCTTCGACCGATCATTCTCGACACTGTTGCCGAGCGATCCGGATGCGCGCACCACGTTCATGATGCCAGCCACGAATCCCAGCAGAAACAGCACGATCATGCCCCAGGGTTGCGTGCCGAACACGCGATCCACGAGCCATCCGAGCCCACCGCCGGCGACGATGCCCGCAATGAATTCCGAACTGAGCCGGAAAGCTCGACCGATACCGGCCGTCGCTTCACGCGCGGTCGAACTCCGGTCCACGACCGTCTGCTCGCCCTCGAGTGCCTCGACGCGCTGACCAAGCGCACGAAGCCGCTCCCGAAGCTCGGCTTCGGACGCTGGCTCCGGCTGCACGGAACCCGGAGACTGGATTCCCGCCGGGCGGTCGTGCGGTCCATCCCGTGGCTCAGTCATGGTTCAACCGCGCCAGCGGGCGTGCGGAACCGCGCGCCAGAATGCCCCCTCAGACGCGCGCACCTTATTTTCGGCACTACAGTGTGTCAAGGATTGAACGGAACATTCAAGCCTCTGAAAATCATGAGTAATCCCGGCCAGACGCACAATCGGCGAGCCTGTGCGGCAAATGCCTCGCGTTGGCTGCTGCGCCGGCCGTGTCGCCCTGTCAGGCGGTTTCGGCGAGGCGCGTCGCGTCCGCCAGATCGACCGAAACCACCTGGCTCACGCCCTGTTCCGCCATGGTGACGCCGAAGAGTCGGTCCATCTTCGACATCGTGATCGGGTTGTGCGTGATCACGATGAACCGCGTGTCCGTCTCGCGCACCATCTGCGCCAGCAGCGTGCAGAGCCGTTCGACGTTGTGATCGTCGAGCGGAGCGTCGATCTCGTCGAGCACGCAGACCGGCGACGGGTTGGTCAGGAAGACGGCGAAGATCAGTGCCGAGGCGGTCAGCGCCTGCTCGCCGCCGGAAAGCAGCGTGAGCACCTGCGGCCGCTTGCCCGGAGGCCGGGCAATGATCTCCAGCCCGGCCTCGAGCGGATCGTCGCTTTCGACGAGATGCAGGTCCGCCTCCCCGCCATCGAACAGCGTCGAGAAAAGGCGGCGGAAATGGCCGTTCACGACGTCGAAGGACGCAAGCAGGCGCTGCCGTCCCTCGTCGTTGAGGCTCTGGATACCGCGACGGAGCTTGCGGATAGCTTCCTCCAGATCGCGCCGTTCCGCGACGAGGCCATCGCGTGCGGCTTCCGCTTCGGCGAGTTCGGCGTCGGCCCGAAGGTTCACCGCGCCGAGCGCTTCCCGCTCGCGCCTGAGGCGCAGCAGCGTCTCCTCGGTGGCGCGAATTCCCGGAAGCGGCTTGCCGGGCTCGAATGCGGCCAGAGCCGTGATTTCGTCGATGGACGCTTCGAGAGTGTCCGTCGCACTCCGGGTCAGGTCGCCCAGCCGGGCCCGCGCCGCCTCGAGCGTCGCCTCGCCGCGCACCCGCGCCTCCCGCGAGACGGCCAGCGTCTCGTTGGCGAGGCGTGCGGCCTTGGCCGCGCCGGCGAAGACCGTTTCGGCCGAGGCGAAAGCGTCGCTGGCCGATCGCAGCGCGCGCTCGGCTGCTTCGCGCTCTCCGGCCAGCGCACGGCGCTTTGCCTCGAACGCAGCCGGCGCCTCGTCGAGTTCCGAACGCTCCCGGCGCACGCCGTCGATCCGGGCCTCGATCTCGGCGGTCTGCTGAACGGCACGTGCCTTTCGGTCGGCCCACGCGGCCGCGTCCGCCGCGATGGCCGCGAGCCGCTGCTCGCCAGCATCGGCGCGGCGGGCGAGCGTTTGCAGCGTCGCCTGGGCCTCCGTCGCCTCCGCCCGGCACGCCGCCACCTCTGCCCGGCATTCGGCCACCGCGGTCGACAACCTGTCAGGCTGTGCCAACCCGGCTAGTTGCGCCTCGGCGCCGGCCAACGCCAGGCGCGCCTCGTCACGCTCGACACCGAGACGTTCGCGGCTCTCCGTCAGCGCGGCCCGACGGGCGTCGTCCTGTGATCGGCGACGCTCCGCCTCGACGACGGCATCGCGGGCCACGGATACGCGGCGCGCGGCCTCACGCGCCGTCTGGCGCGCCTCGCTTTCGGCCACGGCAGCCGCTCGGCTTGCGGCCGTTGCCGCCTGCATCGCGGTCCGCACCAGACCGAGTTCGGCCTCGGCCGCAGCCGTGGCGCCGAGCACCTCGTCCAGCCTGTTCTTTTCCGCGAGACGTCGGGCAGCCGGGCTCGGCGCTTCGGCGGCGGCTGTCAGCCCGTCCCAGCGCCACAGACCGCCGTCCAGCGTCACCAGCCGCTGACCCGGCTGGAGCAGCCGGCGAAGGGTCACGCCTTCCCCGGCCTGCACGACACCGACCTGCCGCAGGCGGCGGCCGAGCGCGGGCGGCGCGTCGACGTGCCGCGCGAGCGAGTCCACTCCGGGCGGCAGCGGCGGGTCCGTCGAACCGTCTCCCGTCATTGCCCAATGCACCGGCGCCGTCACCTCGACCGAGGCGTCCAGATCGTCTCCGAGGGCCACGGCCAGCGCGACCTCGTAGCCCTTCGCCGCCGTGATCCGGTCGAGAACGGACGGCCAGAGGTCCGCGGTGCCGCGGTCGAGCAGCTTGCGCAGCGTGCGCGCCTCGCTGTCGAACCGCTGGAACGCGCGCTCCGCCTCGACGAGACGCGGGCGCAGCGCCACCTCGACGTCACGCGCCGCAGCATGCGCCGCCTCTGCGGCGAGCACCGCCGTTTCCGCCGCCGCTGCGGCGGCGAGCGCGTCCTCGTGCACCGACCGGAGCGGTGCCGGGTCCGGCCCGCTCGAGCCGAGAGCCTCCAGCGCCGTCTCCGCGCGCAGGAACTGGTCGTCGGCCCTCGACAGTCGCTCGCGAAGTTCACGCAGGGCCGCCCCGGC
>CAZVMY010000368.1:0-3484 GCA_964628955.1 uncultured Methylocystis sp. | reverse complement strand
AGGCCATGGCCTACGTGCTCGCCGGCGATCACATCTACAAGATGGATTACGAGGCGATGCTCGAGCAGCACGTCGAGTCGGGCGCCGACGTCACGGTCGGGTGCCTCGAGGTCCCGATCGAGGATGCCAAGGGCTTCGGCGTGATGCACGTCGACGCGGACGACCGGATCATCACCTTCCTCGAAAAGCCGAAGAACCCGCCGCCGATGCCGGGCAAACCGGACATCGCGCTGGCTTCCATGGGCATCTACGTCTTCGAGACGAATTTCCTGATCGAGCAGTTGCAGCGCGACGCCGCCGACCCGAATTCCAGCCGTGATTTCGGCAAGGACGTCATCCCCTATCTCGTCAAGCACGGGAAGGCGGTGGCGCATCAGTTCGCCCGCTCCTGCGTCCGCTCGACCGCGGAATCCGCGCCCTACTGGCGGGACGTCGGCACCGTCGACGCCTACTGGGAAGCCAACATCGATCTCACCGACGTCATTCCCGACCTCGATCTCTACGATCAGGACTGGCCGATCTGGACCTATGCCGAGATCACGCCGCCGGCGAAATTCGTGCACGACGTCGAGGGCCGGCGCGGCTCCGCCGTGTCGTCGCTGGTTTCGGGCGGCTGCATCGTCTCGGGCGCGGCGCTGAAGCGCTCGCTGCTCTTCACCGGGGTCCGGCTGAATTCGTTCTCGTCCGTCGAGAACGCCGTCGTGCTCCCCTATGTCGACGTCGGCCGCTCGGCGCGGCTGACCAACGTCGTCATCGACCGCGGCGTCAAGGTGCCGGAAGGGCTCGTCGTCGGCGAGGACCCGAAACTCGATGCGCAGCGCTTCCGGCGCAGCGAGAAGGGTATCTGCCTGATTACCCAGACGATGATCGACAGGCTGGTGCCGTGACGCTTCTCCGCGTCCTGTCGGTCGCCTCGGAAGTCTATCCCCTGATCAAGACCGGCGGCCTCGCCGACGTCACCGGCGCCCTGCCGGCAGCGCTGGCTACGGAAGGCATCGAGGTCGCGACGCTGCTGCCGGGCTATCCCGCCGTGTTGCATGGGCTCCGCGCGCCGGAGCCGGTCCTGAACCTGCCGGACTTCTTCGGCGGTCCGGGCCGCGTTCTCGCGGACCGGGACGGCGGGGGCGCAGTCTTCCTGTCCATCGACGCGCCGCATCTCTATGCCCGCGACGGCAATCCCTATGCCGGGCCGGACGGCAAGGAGTGGCCGGACAACGCGCAGCGCTTCGCCGCGCTCGCCTTCGCTGCGGCGGAGATCGGCGGAGGCGCGCTGCCGGGCTTCGTGCCGGACGTGGTGCATGCGCATGACTGGCAGGCGGGCCTCGCTCCGGCCTATCTCCACTACCGCGAAGGCGGACGCCCCGGCACGGTCATGACCGTGCACAACCTCGCCTTCCAGGGTCAGGTGCCGCGCACGCTCCTGGCGGAGCTCCGGCTACCGTCGCGCGCCTATGCCTTCGACGGCGTCGAGTATTACGGGACGATCGGCATGCTGAAGGCGGGGCTGCAGCTCGCCGACCGGATCACCACGGTCTCGCCGTCCTATGCGGCCGAGATCATGGCGGAGGGCTCCGGCATGGGGCTCGACGGGCTGCTCCGCGCCCGGGCCGACGTCTTCGCGGGCATCCTCAACGGGCTCGACACGACGGTCTGGAACCCGGCGGCCGATCCGTCGATCGCATCCACCTATGACGCCCGCCGTCTGGCGCGGCGCAAACCCAACAAGGCCGCGTTGCAACGGCGCATGGGGCTGGCTGAAGACGACGGGGCCCTGCTGTTCGGCGTGGTCAGCCGCTTGTCGTGGCAGAAAGGGCTCGATCTGCTGCTCGAAACCCTGCCGCTGATCCTGTCGTCCGGCGCGCAGCTCGCGCTCGTCGGCAGCGGCGATCCGGCGCTGGAACTCGCTTATAGGGCGGCGGCCGCGGCGCACCCGGGCCGCGTCGGCTGCGTCATCGGCTATGACGAGGCGCTGGCGCATCTGGTGCAGGCCGGTGCCGACGCCATTCTGGTGCCGTCGCGTTTCGAGCCCTGCGGCCTGACGCAGCTCTCGGCGCTGCGCTATGGGGCGGTTCCCGTCGTCGCGCGGGTCGGCGGTCTCGCCGATACCGTGATCGACATGAGCCCCATGGCGGAAGCGGCAGAGGCCGGCACGGGCATCCAGTTCGCGCCCGTGACCGCCGACATGTTCGCCGTAGCGCTCCGGCGCACGCTCGATCTCTGGCGGCGCCCGGACGTGTGGCGGGCGATGCAGCGCCGCGGCATGGCGACCGACGTCTCGTGGCAGGCGCCGGCACGGCGCTATGCCGAGCTCTACCGCGCCGTGGCCCGGCCGCGCGCCGCCTGATCCGAACCGATCTTCCGGAGCGATGCCATGAACGGCGATACGATCAAGAGCATGGCCACGACGCCGTTCGAAGGGCAGAAGCCCGGCACGTCAGGCCTGCGGAAGAAGGTGCCTGTCTTCCGCCAGCCGCGCTATCTCGAAAACTTCGTGCAATCGATCTTCGACGGCGTGCCGGGCCTCGCCGGCCGCACGCTGGTGGTCGGCGGCGACGGCCGCTTCCTCAACCGCGAGGCGATCCAGACGGTCCTGAAGATGGCCGCGGCCAACGGCATCGGCCGCGTCATCGTTGGGCGGGGCGGCATCCTGTCCACGCCCGCCGCCTCCAACCTCATCCGCAAGGAAGGTGCTGCCGGCGGCATCGTCCTCTCGGCCAGTCATAATCCGGGCGGACCAGACGGCGATTTCGGCATCAAGTACAACGCCGCAAACGGCGGCCCTGCGCCCGAGAAGATCACCGACGCGATCTACCGCCACACGACCACGATCGACCGCACCCTGATCCTCGACGCGCCCGACGTCGATCTCGACCGGACCGGCATCTGGCAGCTAGGCGGCATGACGCTCGAGATCGTCGATCCCGTCACGGCCTATCAGGCGCTGATGGAGACCCTGTTCGATTTCGACCGCATCCGCGCGCTGTTCGCCTCGGGCTTCACGATGCGCTTCGACGCCATGTCGGCCGTCACCGGACCCTATGCCCATGCGATTCTGGAAGGCGCGCTCGGCGCCCTGCCCGGCACGGTGCTGAACGGCACGCCGCTGCCGGATTTCGGCGGGCATCACCCGGACCCCAACCTCGTCCACGCGAAGCACCTTCTCGATCTCGCCATGGCGCCTACGGGGCCGGACTTCTGCGCGGCCTCCGACGGAGACGGCGACCGCAACCTGATCATCGGCAAGGGCCGCTTCGTGACGCCGTCGGACAGTCTCGCGCTGCTCGCCGCCGATGCGCATCTGGCGCCGGGCTATGCCGGCGGGATCGCGGGGATTGCTCGCTCGATGCCGACGAGCGCCGCCGCCGACCGCGTGGCTGCGGCGAAGGGCATAGGCATGCACGAGACGCCGACCGGCTGGAAGTTCTTCGGCACCCTGCTCGACGCCGGGCTCGTCACGCTGTGCGGCGAGGAGAGCGCCGGCACC
>CAZVMY010000367.1:0-3491 GCA_964628955.1 uncultured Methylocystis sp. | reverse complement strand
CGCGTGGCATGAGCGCGCGTGGCATGAGCATGGATACCTTGAAGGACGCGGTCGCGCGGCGGTTCGGCACGCCGGCGGTCGTCGTCGACCTCGACGTCGTCGAACGCAACATCGCCCGCGTGCAGCAACTCTGCGATGCGGCAGGCCTCGCCAATCGCCCCCACGTCAAGACGCACAAGTCGCCCATGCTCGCCCTGATGCAGCGCGACGCGGGCGCGAAGGGCATCACCTGCCAGAAGCTCGGCGAGGCCGAGGTAATGGCGGACGGCGGGCTGGACGATATCCTGATCAGCTACAACATCCTTGGCGAGGAGAAGCTCGGTCGCCTCGGGGCGCTGATGCGCCGGGTGCGCATGACGGTGGCAGCAGACAATCCGGTGACGATCGCCGGGCTGCCCGCGGCGGCGGCCCTCGCTGGTCGGGCACTGAACGTCGTCGTCGAATGCGATACCGGCCGGCGGCGAGCCGGCGTCGAAACGCCGGGGGAAGCGGTGGCGCTGGCGACCGCGATCGCGAGCGCTCCGGGGCTGACCTTCGCCGGCTTCCTGATGTACCCGCCGGAAGACGGCTGGGCGGCGACCCGCATGTTTCTCGACAGCGCGCTTGCCGGCGTGCGCGCGATCGGCCTGGAGCCGTCGATCGTCTCGACCGGAGGCTCGCCGAACCTGGCACATCTCGGCCAGCTCCCCGGTGCCACCGAGCATCGCGCCGGCACCTATGTCTTCAACGACCGCATGCAGATGACGGCGGGCGTAGCGACCCTCGGTGATTGCGCGCTCACCGTCTACGCCACGGTGGTCAGCCGCGCGGCACCCGAGCGCGGCATTCTCGATGCCGGGTCCAAGACCCTGACCAGCGACACGGGCGGGCTCGACGGGCACGGGTTGATCCTCGAACATCCCCAAGCGCGCATCCCCAAGTTTGCCGAGGAACACGGCTTCCTCGATCTTTCGGCCTGCAACGACCGGCCGGCCGTCGGCGACGTCGTGCGCATCGTGCCGAACCACGTCTGCGTGGTGGTCAACATGGTGGATCGCCTGATCGCCGTTCGAAGCGAGACGATCGTCGGCGAGATTCCCGTCGCCGCCCGGGGGCGCCTGACCTGATCGCCACACGATGGCCAGACGTCACTGCCCGGAAACCCTCGCCGCGGTCAGCGCACGGCCCAGCGCTGCATCTGACAGCACGAGGTCGGCGCCGGCATCGGACAGGTGGTGACGATCGGAATAGAGCAGTGTCCCGCCCTTCGCTGCCAGACAGTGGCCCTCGTTGCACAAGGCCCTGAACGGATCGACGAACGACAGGGCGCCGTTCGGCGGCAACCTGGCGAACGCAGCGGCCAGCGCCTCGTTGGCTGCCGCGGGAGCGGACGGCAGTCCGCCACGCGCCGGGGTCATGGCGGCCTCGGGATCGGGCTGGCCCAGGAGACCCGAGAGCCGGAGCCGGGCCGGGATGACCGCGGTCAGCATCCGGCTGGGAGGATCGAAATTCATGACCGGCGGATCGCCGATCACGATCACGATCTTGCCGGCCTGACGAAGCGCCTCGACGGTGCGTGTGACCCCGAGCGCCAGCCGTTGCAGCTGCGGCATCGACCCCGCATCGACGCCTTGCAGCACATGCCGCCCGGCCACTTCCGACAGCGGGTCGACGAACGGCCCGGACCACCACGCGGTGAGCACCACCACGCGCGCATCGGGGTCGGCCAGCAGATGGGCAAACACCGCGGCGTTGAACGCGGCGCAACGCCCTTCGTTCTGGGGAAAGCGATCGAAGGCCTGGCTGCCGTCGAGAAGCGGCGGGCACGAACTGCGCGTGAACTGCGCGAAGCCCAGCCCCTGCAGGCCGATGCGTCCGCGCAGCGCCGGCCCGATCGCCGCCGCGTGGCTATCGCCGATCAGCGCGACGTACGGCCGGACCTCGGGCTGGCACTCTGGCGCCGTTGCCGGTTCGAGCGCGCGCCCGGCGACGAGGCAGCGATCCGTCCGCAACGGCTCGCCGACCCGGTCCACAGGCTGAGCGCCGGAGAAGCCGGGCGAGGTGGCGCCGCTATCCGCGGAGGTGAACAATACGATCGCCAGCACGACGCATGACGCGGCCGGGCCGGCGAGCGCCAGGGCCAAGGCCCGGCCGGGCATGAACGACGACAGCCTGCGGAACGGCATTTCGACGAGCAGATAGGTCAGGCAGGCCAGCAAGGCCGTCACGACGAGGACGGCGGCGATTGCCGTCGGCGTCAGCGGCCCGCCCGTCGCGATCCGGGCGAAACTCAGCAGCGGCCAATGCCAAAGATAGAGCGAGAAGGAGACGAGGCCGATCCCCACCATCCCGCGTCGTGCGAGCACCAGACGGTTCAGCTCCGATCCCGGCGATGCGATCAGCAGCGCGGCACCGAGGCATGGGACGAGAACGACGAGGCCCGGAACGGCGTGCGACCGATCAAGCAGAAACATCGAGCCGACGACCAGCGCCGCGCCCAGCGGCGCACGCAACCGCGGCTCCGGCATCCACGACCATGGGCGACCATGGACGGGATGTTGCGGCAGCAGCACCAGCACGACGCCGAGGCCGAGTTCGAACACACGCGTCGGCAGAAGGTAGAAGGCCGCGGCCGGCTGCCGGATCGTCAACAGGGCCGAGGCCGCCAGCGACATCAGGCAGAGCGCGACGACGGCGGGCAGCAGCAGGCGCCGGTCGAGCCGATGGACGAGCGCCAGCACGAGCGGCGCCAACAGATAGAACTGCTCCTCGACACCGAGCGACCATGTCATGAGCAGCGGCTGCAGTTCCGCCGCTTCGGCGAAATAGGTCGTCGAACGCCAGAAGAAGACGTTGGAAACGCCGATCAGCGCTGCGCCCGCCGAAGGCAGCAGCGCCTTCATCTCGCGCGGGCTGAGCAGCACGACCCCAGCCGCGAGCGTGGCGGCGACCACGACGAAGAGCGCGGGAAACACGCGTCTGACCCGTCTGAAGTAAAAGCCCGGGACGCTGAACGCGCCACGATCCAGCGCCTCCACGATCTGCCCGCCGATCAGGAAGCCGGAGATGACGAAGAAGACGTCGACGCCGACGAAGCCGCCGGGCACCAGCGCGGGCGCGGCGTGGTAGCCCATGACGGCGAGAACGGCGACGGCGCGCAGTCCGTCGATGTCCGGCCGGTAGCCCGGATGCGCCGATGCGGCGCCGGCCGGCGTCACTTCGTGCCGTACATCCGGTCGCCCGCGTCGCCGAGGCCCGGCACGATGTAGCCGTGATCGTTCAGCCGCTCGTCGATCGCCGCGGTCCAGATATGCACGTCGGGGTGTTTGGCGCGCAGCCGCGCGACGCCCTCGGGCGCGGCAAGCAGACACACGAAGCGGATGTCGCGCGCGCCGCGCTCCTTCAGCCGGTCGATCGCGGCGACCGCGGAGTTCGCAGTGGCGAGCATCGGGTCCATCAGGATGATCAGGCGCTCTTCGAGCTCGTGCGGCGCCTTGAAGTAGTACTCGACC
>CAZVMY010000366.1:0-3497 GCA_964628955.1 uncultured Methylocystis sp. | reverse complement strand
ATCCGCAGGTGCCGGCGTCTCGTGTTGCGCTCGCCTCGCCGCAGCAGGTGCTCCAAAGCCCTCGGAGCCTCGCGGACCATGAAAGGCGCGCGAACCGGCACTCGAACCTGCGGAGGGAAGCGTTGGGTTCCCGTTTCCTGCCCGGCACTCGCGGCCCGGACCGCATTGCGGTGACGGAAACCGGATTGACCGTTACGACGGGAAACGCCCGTGACATAGTGGATTGTCGCCGCTGCGGCAAGCTGGACGGAAGCGAAGTAGTGCCTAAGCTTGGCATCTTCTTCTTACGAGCGCCGACACACCCGGCAGGCTATATGGCGCCCCGTGCGGCCTCTGGCGCGGTTCTCAAGAACCGCATAGTCCATGTCAACGCCAATGCGCCTTCAACCCCTTGCAGACAAAGCCTTATGGCCGTCCGTCGTGAGTTGTACGCGGCCACCAACCGTGACGCCAGATCGTCCACGAGCTCGCTGGCCGTAGGCGCCCTTGTCGATCGACCGTTGGACCCTCCGGTTCGACCTGGTGGGGATCACGGCGTCGATGCCGCGTCGTTCAAGGTCGGATGGGATGGCGTCGCGGTCGTAGCCCTTGTCGCCGAGCATTGCCGCCCGGGGGGGGATGGCGCATCCTCCGCTACTTGGTCGTCGTAGGCCGTCATGTCCGAGGCCTGGCCGGGCGTCAGATGGAAGCCGACACCAGCCCGTCCGCATTCCTACTGCGCCTTGATCCCCACCTCACTGATCAGCCGGCCCCATTTCGCGCTCTCCAGCGCCAGAAATGCCGCAAGGCCCGCCGGGGTCGAGCCGACCTGCTCGGCGCCGAGCGCGGCCAGACGCTCCTTCACGGTCGGATCGTCCAGCGCCACGCGCGTATCGGCGTTGATGCGGTCGATGATTGCCGGCGGCGTCGCCCGGGGCACGAACAGCGCAAACCAGCTCGTCACGTCGAAGCCCGGTACGGTCTCGTTGATCGGCGCGAGCTCCGGGGCCAGCGGCGAGCGTTTGCCGGTGGTGATGCCGAGCGCCTTCACCGTGCCGGCGCGCGCCTGGGGCAGCGAGGCGGTGATGTTGTCGAAGATGACGTCGAGACGGCCGCCGATCATGTCCTGGATGGCGAGCGCCGTGCCGCGATAAGGCACGTGCACCATGGAGACGCCCGTCAGCTTCTGAAACAGCTCGCCCGACAGGTGGACCGACGTCCCGATCCCTGACGAACCGTAGCTGAGCTTGCCCGGGTTCCCGCGCCCGTAGTCGATCAGCTCCTGCACCGTGTTGAACGGCGTATGCTTTCCCGCGATCAGCATGTTCGGCACGAGGGCGACGAGCGCCACCGGCGCGAAATCCTCGACCGGCCGATAGCTCAGATTGGTGTAAAGATAGGGATTGGTCGCCATGCCGACCGATACCAGCAGGATCGTATCGCCGTTCGGCTCGGCCCGCGCCACCTGTTCGGTGCCGATGTTTCCGCCGGCGCCGGCCTTGTTCTCGACGATGACGTTGCTCTTCCAGAGCTCGCCGAACTTCTGCGCGAGCAGGCGGCCGATGACATCGGTGGCGCCTGCCGGCGGGAACGGGACGACGATCCTGATCTGGCGACCGGCCGGCCAGTCCGCAGCGCGAACGGCCGGGGATGCCACGGCAGCCGCCAGGCCGACTACGACGCCCCGCCGGTCGAGCCGCATGAAACCGCCCCCGATGGTTCGATCCTCAGACGGCCGACTGAATCCAGCGCTGGAGATCGCCCTTGGCGGCAGCGCCGACCTTGGTCGCGGCCAGCTTGCCGTCCTTGAACAGCATCAACGTCGGGATGGACCGGATGCCGAACTGCGCCGGCACGTTCTGGTTCTCGTCGACGTTGATCTTGGCGATCTTGACCTTGCCGGCCATCTCGGTGGCGATCTCTTCCAGCGACGGGCCGATCATCTTGCACGGACCGCACCATTCGGCCCAGAAGTCGACGACCACAGGCTCGCTGGACTGCAGGACGTCATGCTCGAAGCTGGCGTCGGTGACTTTGACGGTAGCGGCACCCATGGGCGGCCTCTTTCGGTTTGCGGCCGGCCCGGCCGGCCAACGCGGCTTATGAAGCTAGGAACCGGCCGGCGCTGCGTCAAGGAGAAGCCGGCGCGCGCCCTCCCAATCCGGACATCAGCCGAGCCGGACGTGGATCGAGCGCGGCGTCCGGGATCGATACGAGGCGCGGCAGAGCCGTCCAGACGATCACCGCGCGGACCAGGCGCCCGGGATAGACCTTGCCGAGCAGGGCCCTGTAGACGGCCATCTGATCCAGCATCGGGTCCGGAATGCGCTCCGGATCGGCGGGCGGGCGGCCCGTCTTGAAATCCGCGACGATCACCTCGTGGTCGCGCACGACCAGCCGGTCGACACGGCCGTGGACCTCGCGGCTGGCATCGGGAGGACCGATCCGGCCGACGATGTCGACCTCGATCCGCACCCCGTCCTCGAACAGTGCCGCAAAACGCGGCTCCGCCATCAGCACGACCGCGTCGGACACCACGGCGTCCCGCCATGCCGCCTCGAAGGTCGGGAACCGCACGGCCGCGAGCCGTCTTCCCAGGTCGACGCGGCGGTCGACGGCGATGCCGGTCAGCCGGTCCAGCAGATGATGGATGAGGATGCCGCGCCGCCGCGCGTCGGGCCGGGGCGGTAGCGCCGGCCGGGCCGCGCCATCGGCCGCGTCGAGGAGATGCGAGGGGCGCAGGGGCGGCGGCCGCCGGTCGGCGGACGGGACCGGCCTGTGCAGCCAGTCCGGCAGAGGCGCCTGCCGCCGTCCGGCCGTGGTTTCCTCGGTTCTCACCTGCGGCAGCCGCGGCGTCGGCGCCCAGCGGATGACGGTGCCGATCCCGTCCTCGGCGTCGACGGTCTCGCCGGTTGCAGAGAGCGCCTCGTCGATCATCCCATACCAGCATCCGACTGTCGGCCCCTTCGTTCCCACGAAGCCTGCGACGTAGAGCCGGTCCCGGGCGCGTGTCATCGCGACATAGAGCAGGCGTCGATACTCGCCCATCCCGGCGGCGTTCGCCTCGGCGCGCGCCGCCGCCAGTTCCGGCGTGTCCGTCGCGGTCGCCGGCGACCACGCATGAGGACCGCCAGGCAGGGGCAGCAGTTTCGGGGCGTGGCTGGGGGCGGGAACGCCGCAGGTGTCCGCGAGGAAGACGACCGGCGCCTCGAGCCCCTTGGCGCCATGCACGGTCATGACCCGGACGCGGCCGCGGCCGTCCTCCAGCTCGCGTTTCACCTCCGTACCTGCCCGACCGAGCATCTCGAGGAAGGCGAGTAGCGACGGCGGGTTGGCGGCCTGCCACTGGCGCAGCGTCGCCATGAAGACGTCGACGGCTTCCGCCGCCTCGCTCCCGAGCCGCGCCAGCAGCGCCTTCCGGCCCCCGGCGGGGCCGAGCAAACCGGCGTAGAACCGAAAGGGGTCATTCGATCGGCCCGCGACGATCAGCCGGGCGACGCTGGCCGCCGCCCTCTGCG
>CAZVMY010000365.1:0-3515 GCA_964628955.1 uncultured Methylocystis sp. | reverse complement strand
GCCAGACCATGGGCGTTTCATCGTCGACGAGGAAGCCGATCGACATGACCTTGCAGCCATAGCCATCCATGGGGATGAGGATGCGGCCGTCACGGACCTGCGGCTTGCCTCTGAGCGCGAACAGCTTCGGCAGCGACGGGCCGTAGATGTCGGCATCGAGCACACCGACGCGGAGCCCTTGCGCCTTCAGTCCCAGCGCCAGGTTGCAGGCCGTGGTCGACTTGCCGACGCCTCCCTTGCCCGACGCGACCGCGATGATGTGTTTGACGCCGGGTGGCCCGGCCTTCTGCGTCGCGGCCTGCGCGCGCGGGCCAGGCTGCGGCGGGGCGGGCGCGGCGGCTTTCGGCCGCTCCGCCGTCAGGGTGACGAGCGCCCCGGCGGCGCCCGGGAGGGTCCGCAGCAGCGCCTCGGCATTCCGGCGCAGTTCCTCGGCCTCCGCCGCGCGGGCCGGGTCGACCGCGATCGAAACATAGATCTTGCCGTCATGGATCACGACGTCCGACAGCGCGCCCGATTGCGGCAGCGGCGTGTGGCCGTCCAGTCCGGCGAGCCGGGAAAGACCCGCCAGCACCTCGTCGCGGCTGATCGTCATCGCCTGGTGCCCCTTGCTGCGGACCCGCTTCCGGCCCGCCGAACGAATGGCTTTACCGGGCGCGCTGCCTGTCCTAACTGCATGGACGGGAAGAAACAATTTTTAGGGAGTCCGCTCATGCAGCCGTTCCTCGCAGCCATTGCGATCGCCTTGGTCCTGGCGTTCGGCGCCGCGGCCGTGCTCGACGGCTATCAGCAGCCGGTCGATTCGGCCTATGCCACCCAGGGCACCCGTCTCTGATCAAGCCAACAGGCTCGCGAAGGGGATGAATGGGACGAACTGGCCCACCTCGACGCGGGTCACGCTCTCGTCCAGCCGGACCAGCCCGTCCGTCGCCGTCAGGGACGAGAGGATGCCGGCCCCTTCGACCGGGTGACGCCGCGCCACGGCGCCGTCCGATCCGGGCTCCAGAGCCACGCGCAGAAACTCGGCCCTGCCCGGCTTCTTTGCCAGCGAGAAACCGGCCAGGACCGGCAGCGGCAGCGGCGGCGTGTAGTCTTCGCCGGCGAGCGCCGCCAGAAGCGGCCGCACGACCTGCGTGAACGTCACGAACACGGCAACCGGGTTTCCCGGCAATCCGGCGAACGCGGCGGTTCCGACGCGACCCAGCGCCAGCGGCCTGCCCGGCTTGATCGCAAAGCGCCAGTAATCGAGGCGCCCGATGCGCTCGACCGCCGATTTGACGTGATCGGCCTCGCCGGCGGAGACGCCCCCGGAGGTGAGCACCAGGTCGTGCTCCCGCGCGGCGGCGCAGACGGCGTCGGCGAGATGCTCCGGATCATCGGGCAGGATGCCCAGGTCCGTCGTGGTCGCGCCGACGCGCCGGAGCAGCGCCCGCAGCATCGGCCGGTTCGAGTCGAAGATCTGCGTCGACTGGAGAGCATGCGTGGCGGCGAGTTCGTCGCCTGTCGAGAACACGGCAACTCTGAGCGGTGTTCGGACCGTCACGCGGTCATGCCCCGCGGCCACGGCCAGCGCCACGTCCTGCGGCCGGAGCCGCCGCCCGGACCGCAGCAGCAGCGTGCCCACAGCTGCCTCCTCGCCGGCCGGGCGCGCATTGGCGCCAAGCGCCAGACCAGCCGGGAGGCAGGCAATCGCCCCGTCGACCGTGACGTCCTCCTGCATGAACACCGTGTCGGCGCCGTCCGGCATCGCAGCACCCGTGAAGATGCGCGCCGCCTCGCCGGGCCTGATCCGCCCCGGCCCGCTTCCGGCCTGAAGCCGCAGCGCGATCCGCAGGCGCGTCTCGCCGGCCGGCGCCAGATCGGCATGCCGGACCGCATAGCCGTCGACCGCGGAATTGGAGAACGGCGGCAGGGCATGACGCGCCATGATGTCGGCGGCCAGCACTCGCCCGTCCGCTTCATCGAGCGGCACGGTTTCCACTCCGGTCACGGCCGGGACCCGCGAGCGGATGAGCGCTACGGCGTCTCCGATCGAAAGGGCGTCGCCGCCGAGGGCGAAACAATCGTCGCTGAGCTGGGCCATCGTTGCGGACGCGATCCCGTCAGGCCGTCACGGCCTCTCGCCGAGCGGCACGGCCGACGCGAGCAGCAGGTCGGCGCAGGCGGCAGGATTGTCAAGCGGCGCCGTGGGGAAGGCGAGGTTCGGCGGCGGCGCGTCGCTGATCAGCCCGACGATCTGCGGCGCGTCCGGATGGAGAAACGGCTTGCCGTTGGCGTGGCGGTGCACTTCCACCTGGGCATGACGAGCGCGCTTGAAACCCTCGACGAGCACGAGGTCGACCGGCGCGAGCCTGGCGATAAGCTCCGGCAGATCAGGCTCGGGGGCACCGCGCAGTTCGCGGATCAGGGCGTGTCGCCGCGCCGAGCTGATCAGCACTTCCGTCGCGCCGGCAAGCCGGTGCTCGTACGAATCCTTGCCCGGAAGATCGACGTCGAAATCGTGGTGGGCGTGTTTCACGGTCGAGACACGGAGCCCGCGGCCGGTCAGCAGCGGCAGCAGACGAACGAGAAGGGTCGTCTTGCCGGCGCCGCTCCAGCCGGCAAGACCGATGACCTTCACGCGGGCGCAGCAGGCCTGGCGGGCCTACTCCGCGGCCATCGGTTTCATGGCGCCGTTCACCCCGGAACGCGCGCGGAGGGCTTCCTCGGCCCAGATGGAGTGGTGCTCCTTGGCCCAGTTCACGTCCACCTCACCCGAGCCCATCGCGTCGAACGCACCTTCCATGCCGATCGAGCCAATGTAGATATGCGCGATCATCACGGCCACGAACACCGCGCCCAGCGCGCCGTGGATGACGTTGGAGAGCTGCATCCCATCCTGTCCGGTCCAGACGAAGGGGAACAGCAGGATCAGGCCGGTGACAGACATGACGGCGCCCGCCACGATCACCGTCCAGAACACGAGCTTCTGGCCACCGTTGAACCGGGCAGCCGGCGGATGTCCGGAGCCGAGGATGCCGCCACCCGCCTTGAACCAGGCCACGTCGGTGCTGCTCGGGATGTTGTCCTTGATCCAGACCAGCAGCATCAGGACGACGCCGAGCATGAAGGGGAACGCGAGATAGTTGTGCGACCATTTGGCGACGATGGACCAGGCAGTGAACGCCTCCGGGCCGAGGAGCGGCAACAGGACGAACTTGCCGAACGTCACGTTCAGCCCCGAGATCGCGAGCACGAGGAAGCAGCTCGCCGTCAGCCAATGCGTGAAGCGCTCGAACCCGTTGAACCGGGTGATCGTCTGGCCCGACGGACCCTTGGACGTCCGGATGCGGCCCTTCTTGGCATAAAACAGCAGCAGCAGGCCGCTCATGCCCAGAACCGACAGCCCGCCGACCCATTGCAGGATGCCCTGGTTGAGCGAGCGCCAGGTCTGGCCGGCCGGCTGGATCAGCGTCGCCGCCCGGGGGTCCGGAATCGATATCCGTCCCGAGACGGCATCGCCCGGCTTCAGTGCGTCG
>CAZVMY010000364.1:0-3535 GCA_964628955.1 uncultured Methylocystis sp. | reverse complement strand
CAGCTGAAGGTCTGGGGCGAGCGCACCGGCGCCCCGGTGCTGGCCCGGGAGCAGGGCGGCGATGCGGCCGGTCTGGCCTTCGACGCGCTGACGGCGGCAAGGACGGCCGGCAGCGACGTCCTGCTGATCGACACGGCCGGGCGCCTGCAGAACCGGACGGAACTGATGGCCGAGCTCGAGAAGGTGATCCGCGTCCTGCGCAAGGTCGACGCCGCCGCACCGCACGCGGTGCTTCTCGTGCTCGATGCGACCGTCGGCCAGAACGCGCTGTCGCAGGTCGAACTGTTCGGCAAGGCGGCCGGCGTGACCGGGCTGGTGATGACCAAACTCGACGGCACGGCCAGAGGCGGTATCCTCGTCGCGATCGCGGCGCGGTTCGGCTTGCCGGTGCATTTCATCGGCGTCGGAGAGGGAATCGAGGATCTCGAGCCGTTCGCGGCGAGGGATTTCGCCCGTGCCATCGCCGGACTGGAGGAGGGCGCATGACGTTGCAGAACGACCCCACTCCCCTCCCGACGGCGAGGAGGCTCTCGCCCCTGCTGAAGCTGGCCCTGGAGATGGGCCCGCTGGTGCTCTTTTTTCTCGCCAATTCCCGGCCGGCACTGTTCAGGCCATTGCTGTCGCCAGTGCTGCCCGCGACGCTGCTCGGCGACGAGCGCGGCGGTCTCTTCGTCGCGACTGCCGTCTTCATGGTCGCGATGGCGGCCTCCCTCGCCATCACCTGGTCGCTCGTGCGCTCGCTGCCGATCATGCCGCTCGTCTCGGGCGCAGTCGTGCTCGTCTTCGGCGGGCTGACGTTGCTGCTCCAGGACGAACTCTTCATCAAGCTGAAGCCGACGATCGTGAACACGCTGTTCGGCACCGTGCTGCTCGGCGGCCTCGCTTTCGGCCGCCCGCTGCTGCCTTACGTGCTCGATACCGTGTTCCGGCTCTCCCCCGAGGGCTGGCGTGTGCTGACGCTGCGCTGGGGTCTCTTTTTCCTGTTCCTCGCCGTCCTGAACGAAGTCGTCTGGCGGACGCAGACCACCGATTTCTGGGTTGGCTTCAAGGTCTGGGGGACCATGCCGATCACGATGATCTTCGCCCTCGCGCAGGTCGGGCTGCTGCAGCGTCACGCCCTTCCCGAGACCGCCGGGTCGCGCTGAGCGGAGAGACGACGGCCGCAGCGTTCAGGCGGCCGCCTTCCACAGGCGGCCCGGCCGCATCAGCGTCAGTTCCAGCCCGCTGCCCGGCAACCGGTCGCGGGCGACCTCCTCCCACTCCGCCAGCGCTCCGGCCGCGGCCACCGTTTCCGACGAGGCGAGCACTCTGCAGCCGTAGCGCTTGGTGGCCTGCTCGATCCGGCAGGCATGATTGACGGCATCGCCGAGCACCGTGAACTCCAGCCGGTTCTCATCGCCGAGCACGCCGCAGAAGACCTCGCCGACGTGCACGCCGATCCCCACCCGGATCGGCGGCTTGGCATTGCCGCGCTTCTCGTTCCAGGCGTCGATCCGCTCGACGATCGCCCTCGCACAGGCGAGCGCACGCTGGGCCTCGTCGCCCGTCGATCGCGTCACGCCGAACACGACGAAGGCGCCATCCCCGACGAACTTGTCGATCATGCCGCCGGTCTCGGCTACGGCCGCGCCGACACGCCGCCGGAAGCTGGAGATCAGCACGGAAAGCTCCTCGGGCGGCAGCGCTTCGGAAAGCGCCGTGGAGCCGCGGATGTCGACGAACAGCAGCCCGGCCGTCAGCCGCCGACCGGCCCTGAGATCCTCGATCCGCTGCTCCGTGACCATCGTCGACAATTCGTTCGGCAGATAGCGCCCGAGCGTCTGGCGCCGGCTGCTTTCCTCGATGGCGCTGACGAGGAGGTCGCGGCCGCGCCACGCGACCAGCGTGAGCACGACGCAGAAGATCGCCACCATCACGAGCCTGATGGCGTTCGGCGGCAGACCGAAGATCGGTGCGATCTGCGGCAGGACGACCTGACGTTCCGGGATGTCGAGATGTCCGCCGACGGCCGCCGCCACGACGAGCCCGATCACCAGAACGACGCCGGCGAACGCCGTCACCCGCGGGCGGAAGCGAAGCGCCGTGATGGCGACGATGATCGGCGCGACCCAAAGAGCCGGGAACGCGCTGACGAAATCGCCCGGAAGTCCCGTGACCAGCAACCCCGCGATCAGGTTGCCGATGATCATGCCGACGTCGGCGGCAACTACGGCGTAGGCCATCCAGCTTCGCCAGCGCGCAGTCGACAGCATCGTGTAGGCAGCCGCGCCCGAAAGCGCGAGCAGCGCGCTGGTGAGCAGCGCGAGAAGAACCTGGGCCCGGACGTTGACGTTGGCGAAATCCGTGCCCTCGACGGCGATCCCGATCGTCAGGGCGATGGCAACGGCGACGACGATCCGGAGCACGGCGACGCGCCGCTCCGCTCTCAGTTCGGCGATCGCCAGCAGCACGTCGAGCTGCTGGCGGGCTGCCGAGGCACGTTCGGTGCTCACCTGAGCGCCTTCTCGATGTCCGCTCTGAGACCCACGATGTTCTGGGGCGTGATCGGCCCGACGAGCTTCGCTGCGATGCTGCCGTCGCCTCTCACGACGAACGTCTCGGGAACCCCGTAAACACCCCATTCGATCGACGCCCGTCCGGACGGGTCGACACCGACCGCGGTGTAAGGATTGCCCTTGCCGTCGAGGAAGGCCAGCGCGTTGGACGGCTGATCCTTCTGGTTGATGCCGACAATGCCGAAGCGGGAATCGCGGGCGAGTTCCATCAGCAGCGGGTGCTCGGCATGGCAGGGCGCGCACCAGGATGCGAATACGTTGACGAGAGTGACCCGGCCCTGTCGCAACGCCCTGTCGTCGAAGCCCGGAACCGGAGCGCCGTCGCGGGTCAGGCCCGATAGGGCGGGCAGGGAGAAGGCAGGCGCCGGGCGGCCGATCAGGGCCGAGGGAAGTTTCTGGGGATCGCCCGAGAACAGCCGATCGAGGAAGAGAAGCGCCAGAGCCGCGAAGATGACCACCGGCAGCAGCACCAGCGCCGGGCGTGCCCCTCCCCGACGCGTCGTCGGCGCGTCGCTCATCGCGGCCCTCCCGTCCCGTCCGTCTGCGCCGTCTCCGTCTCGCCCGCCGCGGCCAGCCGCGCGCGGGCGCTGCGGTAACCGAACGCCGAGGCGAGCGCGAGGCCGCCGAGCATCAGCCCGGCGACGAGATAGCTTGCCGCGACATAGCCGCCATGCGGACCCAGCCAGCCGGTCAGCGTGGTCACGACGCGCTCCTCACGCGGCGGCCAGAAGCGGTTCGCCAGCCGCGAGGCGGGCGAGCCGGCGCAGGCGCCGCTCCATCAACTCGGTCCGCATCCTGACGAGCAGGAGCGTTAGGAACAGAAGGAGATAGGCCAGCGCCATGATGAGCAGCGGCTGCAAGATGCTCGGATGGATCGCCGGACCGCCGGATCGCAGGATCGAGGCCGGCTGGTGCAGCGAATTCCACCAATCGACCGAGAACTTGACGATCGGCACGTTGATGGCGCCGACCAGCGTGAG
>CAZVMY010000363.1:1386-3545 GCA_964628955.1 uncultured Methylocystis sp. | reverse complement strand
GGTGACGACCTGTCCGGCATGCCGCATCAGGTATTCGAGCAGACGGAACTCGCGCGGCTGCAGCGGAATGTCCTCGCCGGCGCGCGAGACCCGGTGCGCCAGCCGGTCGAGGATGAGATCGCCGACCCGGTAGCTCGTCTCCGCCGCCTGCGGGCTGCGGCGGCGCGAGAGCACCTCGACCCGCGCCAGAAGCTCCGAGAAGGCATAGGGCTTCCCCAGATAATCGTCGCCTCCGGCGCGCAGGCCCTTGACCCGATCGTCGACCTGGCCGAGCGCCGACAGGATCAGCACTGGCGTTTCGACTTTCTGCTCCCGCAGGCCGCCGATCAGCGACAGGCCGTCCATCTTCGGCAGCATCCGGTCGACGACGAGCACCTCGTAGTCGCCGTCGCAGGCGCGCGCATAACCCTCCAGCCCGTCGGCCGCGTGGTCCGCGACATGCCCCGCTTCCCGGAATGCCTTCACCAGGTACTGGGCCGCGTCGGCATCGTCCTCGACGATCAGAATCCGCATGGCAGGATCATACCGCAACGAAAAGAAGAAGGCAGGCCGGGCGGGGGAACGCCGGCCTGCCTGTGCCCGATGAGAACCCGAAGGCGGGGGCGACGATGCCGCCGGCTTCTCGCGAAGCATGACGACGTTCTAGCGATCATCGATTTTCACCATGCTGACCGGCGGGTGACCGTTTCGTAATGGGAGCTCACCGGCGGGCGCGGCGGCGCCAGTCGGCCCAGTCGACCGGAGCCTTTGACCGCTCGGCAATTTCAAGCTGTCCCGGTCGAAGCCGCTCCGTGAACAGAATCAGGTTCAGGGACGTCCAGCGCGCGCTCGGCGCGAGCAGCCCGTCGAAGCCGAGAAAGAAGGCGGCGTCCGCGATGGCCTGCGTCCGGTCATGGATGCGGGCAGCGTAGCCGACGACATCGACGCCGAGCCGTGACAGGGCCGTCATGTCGGCGAGGCGCAGCGTACGTTCCGTCGAAACGGTCAATCTGTTGACGAACCAGACGATCCGCGACGGGAAGACCGGCTGCAGCGCGATGAGTGAGTGGATTTCGGCCAGAGCTCCGTCAGGATCGAGCGCGGTATAGAGAACGTCGAACGTCCCGTTGCACCAGCGACTCATGGACGGACTGCCCAAGAGCGGATCGCGCCCCTCGCGCGCCACGCGCCATGCGTCTCCGGCAAAAGCCTCGCGAGGACAGGCGTCGATGGCATCGAGCAGGTCGAGGTCGCGCGCGCGACGCGGCGGCTCGAGGCTCAAGCATAGGCCCCGGTGTCGAGTGCGTCGATGACGGCCAGGACCTGCTCGGTCCGGCCGGCGCTGATCAGGTCGACGGCGCGCTCGTCGCCGAGCATCTTGTGCCGGGCGTGCAGCCAGAGCCGGGTCTCATCCGGCGCGTAGAATTCGGCCAAACGGTCCACGACGTAGCGCAGTTCCGCGAACATAGTCTGGGTATGCAGGTCGGGCGATGCCTTGCCGTTCGCCCAGCGCGACACCGTGGCCGGCGAGACGGCGACGATGTTGGCGATGTCCTTCCCCTGAAGGCCGCCGTCTGACCGCAGATGATCGAGAAGTCCGACGAGGGCGTGGGCCATGGGCAGCAACGACGCTCCGACGATGACCAAATATCACGATTACATATCACTTGCAGAGCAGGGCGTCTATGAAATCCACCAACGCATCCGATCCGCAACGACCGGTCCTACTTCGCCTCGCCGACCAGCCTTGCCAGGCGCGATTGCTCGTCCTCGGTCAACGCGGGCTCGGCCGGCTCGGCGCTTCGGCGGCGGCTCCGCCGCCAGATCAGCACCGCTCCCCCCAACGCCGCCGCGAAGGGCAGCGTCCACAGGAGCAGCGTCTTCGCCGAGAACGGCGGGCGCAGCAGCACGAACTCGCCGTACCGCGCCACGAGAAACTGGCGGATCGCCGTGTCGCTGTCGCCGGCGACGATCCGCTCGCGCACGATCGCGCGGAGGTCTTTCGCGAGCTGCGCGTCGGAATCGTCGATCGACTGGTTCTGGCAGACGAGACAGCGCAGTTCCGCCGACAGGGCGCGGGCGCGGCTCTCGGCCACCGGGTCCTTCAGAACCTCGTCCGGCTGCACCGCGGCGGCCGGAAGACTGCCCAGCGCCAGCGCCGCCGCGAGGACGAGCGCGGC
>CAZVMY010000363.1:0-1286 GCA_964628955.1 uncultured Methylocystis sp. | reverse complement strand
TGGCGCTCTTCATGGCGCTCTTCATGGTGCCCCGGCGTCCGGCATGGCACCAGCCGGGCGTCGCGCCGCCGACGGCGCGCCGATCCGGAGCCGCCGGTCCAGAAGCGAGAGAAGGCCGCCGAACGCCATCACGACGGTTCCGAGCCAGATGAGCAGTACGAAGGGCTTCCAGTAGGCGCGCACGTCGACGCCGGCAGCGCCACCGTTCTCGCCCAGCGCGACATAGACCTGACCGAGCAGGCTGGTGTGGCGCGCCACTTCGCTCGTCGGCATCTGCCGGGCCGGGTAGAAGCGCTTGGCCGGCTCCATGGTCGCCACCAGAGCACCACCCCGCGACAGCCGGAACTCCGCCACCGTGTCGATGTAGTTCGGCCCCTGCCGCGGGCGAACGGATTGGAGCGTCAGCTCGAAGCCTCCGACCTCGACGGTCTCGCCGGGCTTCAGATTGGCGATGCGTTCCGTCTCCCACCCGGTCGCGGCGATGCCCAGGATCATGACCCCCACGCCGGCATGCGCGAGCGCCGTGCCCCACGCCGACAGCGGCAGGCCGAACGCCCGGGTGAGCGCGTGGCCGCCACCGCGGCTCGCCCGCTGCACGATCTCGGACACCGAGCCCGCGACGACGAACAGGCCGATGCCGACCCCCACAGGCGCCAGAACGGGGCCGCCGCCGGCGAAGATCATCACGAACAGCGCAGCCCCGACGCCGATGCCGATCGCCACCATCAGGCGCTGTGCGACGGCGGCGAGATCGCCACGCTTCCAGGCAAGCTGCTGACCGAAGGGCATGGCCAGCGCGAGCGGCAAGGTCAGCGGGATGAAGGTCGCGACGAAGAAGGGCGGACCGACCGAGATCTTGGTGCCGTCGAACGCCTCGAGCGCCAGCGGATACAGCGTGCCGACGAGAACCGCGAGACAGCTCGCCGACAGGAACAGGTTGTTGAAGACGAGGGCGCCCTCGCGGCTGATCGGCGCGAAGATCCCGCCGGCCGACAGCAGCGGCGCCCGCCAGGCGAACAGCGCCAGGCTGCCGCCGACGAACAGGCAGAGGATCGCGAGGATGAAGACGCCCCGCGCCGGGTCGGTCGCGAAGGCATGGACGGAGGTCAGCACGCCCGAACGCACGATGAAGGTGCCCAGCAGCGAGAGCGAGAAGGCGAGGATGGCGAGCAGGATCGTCCAGCTCTTCAGCGAATCGCGCTTCTCCATGACGATCGCGGAATGCAGCAGCGCCGTGCCGGCGAGCCAGGGCATCAGCGAGGCGTTCTCGACGGGATCCCAGAACC
>CAZVMY010000362.1:0-3556 GCA_964628955.1 uncultured Methylocystis sp. | reverse complement strand
CCGCGACCAGCATGCCGGTGACGGCCCCCGCCTTGAACGCGAGATCGAGGCCGGCGCCCAGCGACTGCATCGCGGCCTGGGCCGTGCGCACGTTGGCGCGGACTGAGACGTTCATGCCGATGAAGCCGGCCAGTCCCGACAGCACCGCGCCGATCGCGAAGCCGACCGCGACGAGCCAACCCAGAAGGAACCCGATCGCGACGAGGATGACGACGCCCACGATCGCGATCGTCACGTATTGCCGCTTGAGATAGGCCTGCGCGCCCTCCGCCACGGCTCCCGCAATTTCCTGCATCCGCGGCGATCCGGCGTCCGACGCCATGACCGACTGGACCGTCACGACGGCGTAGACGATCGACAGCGCGCCGAGCGCGATGATGATCCAGAGAGCGGCCATTCTCGTTTCCTTCGGATGTTGCCAGATGCCGCGCGGGGACCGGCGGCCGGCTCCCGGGACGGCCCCCCGCCCGTGCATGCCGGCGCGGTTGTCACTTGCGCGACACGGCGGGTCAAGAGCCCAGGCGACGGCGTCCACCGCCGTCCGGGACGACGTCAGGCCTGAGGCACGGGCCGTCGGGCCCCGAAAGCGAGCGCGACCAGGCAAAGCGCCGCGAGCGGTACCAGCGCCATGTTGATCGCGTCCCAGCCGACGGTCGCCAGAAGATGGCCTGCGAGGAACGAGCCGACGGCCGTCGTGCCGAAGATGCAGAAGTCGTTGAAGCCCTGCACTTTCGCGCGCTCGGCCGCGTTGTGGCAGTCCGTCACCATCGCGGTCGCGCCGATATAGGCGAGGTTCCAGCCGAGGCCGAGCAGCACGAGCGCCACCCAGAAGTGCATGACGGTAATCCCGGCCAGATGCACCAGGCCGCAGGATGCGAGGATCGCCAGACCCGCGGCCACGACCCGCTCCTTGCCGAACCGCTGGATGAGACCACCGGTCCAGAAGCTCGGGGCGAACATCGCGATGACGTGCCACTGGATGCCCAGGGTCGAGTCGACGATCGAATGGCCGCAGATCGCCATGGCGAGCGGTGCCGCCGTCATCACCATGTTCATCAGCGCCTGGGCGACCGTTCCGCAGAGGATCGCGACGATCAGCCGTGGGTTTTTCAGGATCACCGAGAGCGGCCGGCCGGAGCCGTCGGCGATGGGCGACGGCGGCGGCTCGACGAAGCGCCGGGTCACCGCGATGGCGAGAAGTGCGACGACGGCCTGGCCGATGAAGGTGCCGAGGAACAGATACGGCGGCAGGCTCGCCTGCGTCCAGATCACGAGCTGCGGCCCGATGATCGCCGCCGCGACCCCGCCGGTCTGGACATAGGCGATGGCCTTGGGCCGGAACCCTGGCGTCGCCGTGTCCGCGGCTGCGTAGCGGTAGCTCACGACGACCGCCTGATAGACGCCAGCGATGGAGGTGGCGGCACAGAACAGCCAGAAGCTGCCGGTCAGCACCGCGAGCGCGGACAGGAGGCCCGCGAGCGCGCCCGAGAGATTGCCGATCATGAAGACCGCGCGGCGACCGATCAGGCGCGCGGCCTGCGCGATCGGGATCGTCGCGAGCGCCGTTCCGAGGACGAAGCAGGACAGCGGCACCGTGGCGAGCGCTACGTCGCCGGCCAGCGAACGGCCGACCAGCCCGCCGGTGGCGAAGACCACGGCAGCGTTGGCGCCTGCTAGTCCCGAGGCGATCGACAGGACGACGGCGTTGAGCCTCGCGACCCTGTCGCCGGCAGCGGCGGCGTCCGGGCCGGCAGCGACGGTCATGGCGGCATCCTTTCGGGCGCCTCTTCCCACGTTTCAGAAGTGGACGAAAGAGCTCAGCCCGAAGCTCCGGTCGCGATCGCCGTCGCGGAAGCGCAGCGGCGCCCCCTTCCCGGTCACCAGCCCGACCTCAGTGGCAGGGACACCGGCAGCATAGGCTTCGGTACGGAACGCCTCCGCGTCTGCGGGCCCGACGGCGACGAGCAGTTCGTAATCGTCGCCGCCGGTGAAGGCGACGTCACGCGCTGCAGGGTCGCCTTTCACGACGGCGCGAACCGGGACGGAGAGCGGAACGGCCGTGAGATCGACGTCCGCGCCAACGCCGGCCAGCGCGAGCATCTTCGTCAGATCGCCGACGAAGCCGTCCGACACGTCCATCGCGGCCCGCGCATGACGCCCAAGGGCTGGAACCAGCGATAATCGGGGCTCGGGCAAGCGGTACCGCGAGACGAGATGGGCGCGGTGATCGTCCGCGAGCGCAGGCTCGATCCGGTCGTAACGCCCGAGCTGTACCTGCAGCCCCACGGCCGCGTCGCCGATCGAGCCCGTCACGAACAGCCGGTCACCGGGCGATGCATTGCCCCGCCGGATCATGCGCCCCGATGGAACGGTGCCGAGTGCGGTGATGGAAAGGGTCAGCGAGCCGCGCGCGCCGACCGTGTCGCCGCCGAGGATCGGGCAGGCGTATCGTGAGGCGTCGTCGGCGAGCCCGCGCGCGAAGCGTTCGAGCCATCCGGCTGTCCAATCGGGCGGGAGCGCGAGGCCGAGCAGGAACCCGGCCGGCTCGGCACCCTTGGCGGCGAGATCGGAAAGGTTCACCCGAAGCGCCTTCCGCGCGATCGCGTCGGGCGGGTCGTCGGGAAAGAAATGCACGCCGGCGACCAGCATGTCCTTCGTCAGGACGAGATCACGACCGGGGGGCGGCGCGAGAAACGCCGCATCGTCTTCCAGCGAGAGGCCGCCAGGCGCGGCCATCGGCGCGAACCAGCGCGCGATCAGCTCGAACTCGGAGGGCCGCCCGGTCTCACTCACGCGCGGCGAGTTCCCCCTCGCGCGCTTCCCGGCCGAGCCGGTCGAGCACGGCGTTGATCATGTTGGTTTCCTCGCGCTCGAAGAATGCGCGGGCGATATCGACGTACTCCGAGATGACGACCTTCACCGGAACGTCCTTCTGAAACATCAGCTCGTAGCTGCCGGCGCGTAGAATCGCGCGCATCACGGCCTCCACGCGCTTCAGCGGCCAGCCGTCGGCCAGCGCCGTGTCGATGCGCGGATCGAGCACGCGCTGCTCGTCGAGCACGCCCTGGACGAGCGCGCGGAACAGGCCCGCCTCGGCCGGCTTGTACTGCTCGCCCTCGATCTCGCGCCCCATCCAGTGGCTCTCGAACTCGGCGAAGACCTCGTTCAGTCCCTTGGCCGCGAGGTCCATCTGGTAGAGCGCCTGCACCGCCGCCAGGCGTGCCGCGGAGCGGCGCTCGCCACGCGGCACCTGCGGTTTCGGATCCGGCGGTTTCGGATCCGGCGGTTTCGACTCGGGGGCCGTCATGCCGACGCCGCCAGCGATCGCTTGAGCCGCACCAGCGCGAGGCAGGCCTCGGCCGCGTCGGCGCCCTTGTTCATTTCGCTCCGACTGGCGCGGGCGAGCGCCTGCGCCTCGTTCTCGACCGTCAGGATGCCGTTGCCGAGCGGAAGACGCTGCTGGACGGCGAAATCCATGAGCGCCCGGCAGCTCTGCTCGGAAACGATCTCGTAATGCGTGGTCTCGCCGCGGATGACGCACCCCAGACCGACATAG
>CAZVMY010000361.1:0-3556 GCA_964628955.1 uncultured Methylocystis sp. | reverse complement strand
GCCGAAACCGATGCAGACGTCGGCGACCGTGCCAACGATGCGATCCGTGTCGCGGGTGCCGACCTGCGCTGCAAGGTGGTCGGCGAGGGCGCAAACCTCGGCGCCACGCAGCGCGGCCGGATCGAGGCCGCCATGCACGGCGTCCGCCTCAACACCGACGCGATCGACAACTCGGCCGGCGTCAACACGTCCGACATCGAGGTGAACATCAAGATCGCGGCGGCAATTCCGCTTCGCGACGGGCGCCTGACGATGACCGAGCGCAACCCGCTGCTTGCGGCCATGACCGACGACGTCGCAGCCTTGGTGCTGCGCAACAACTACCTGCAGTCGCTCGCGCTCTCGCTGTCGCAGCGCAAGGGCGCGGCCGACATTGCGGACCTGCGCCGGCTGATGCACGCGCTCGAGGCGGAAGGTCGGCTGGACCGCTCGATCGAGTTCCTGCCCGGCGACGTCGAACTCGCACAGCGTGAGGCGCGCGGCAGCGGGCTGACCCGGCCCGAACTGGCGGTGCTGCTGGCCTATGCCAAGCTCTCCCTGCACGATGCGCTGGTCGCGAGCGACGTGCCGGACGACCCCTATCTCCTCGCGGAACTCACGCGATACTTCCCGGCAGCGCTGCGTGGCGCCTATCCGGACGCGATCGAGCGGCATCGACTGCGGCGCGAGATCGTGGCGACCCAACTCGCCAACGCCATCATCAACCGCGGCGGTCCGACGCTCGTGCCGCGGCTGTGCGACGCGACCGGTCGCAGCGCCGCCGACGTCGCCCGGGCCTATGCCCTGGCGCGCGACTGCTTCCGGTTGCTGGACCTGAACACCGCGATCGATGCGCTCGACGCGCAGGTGCCGGGCCAGATCCAGATCGAGCTCTACGGCCGGGTGCAGGAGCATGCCGTCGAGCGAATGCTGTGGTTCCTCCGCCATGTCGACCTGTCGCAGGGGCTCGAAACCCTGGTGCGGCGATTCAGGGTGGGGATCACCGAAGTGGAAACGGGGCTGTCAGGCCTGATCTCGGCCGCGCGTCGCGCGCGCCGTGCCGAGGCCATCGCGCAGCGCGCCGCCAGCGGGGTGCCCGAAGCGCTGGCGGCGCGGATCGTCGATATCGGTGCGATGGCGGCCGTGCCAGATGCCGTTCTGGTGGCCGAGAGCGCTGGCCGCACGCCGCGCGAGGCGATCGGGACGCTGTTTGCGCTGTCCGATCATCTCGACGCAGCGGCCCTTCGGAATGCAGCCGAAACCATCAAGCCGCTCGACGCCTTCGAGCGAATGGCGATCGCCCGGGCGGTCGACGGCATCGACGGTGCCCTGCGCAGCCTCGCCGCCGACGTGCTGCGGACCGAGGGGCCGGACGCCGCCGCGGTCGAGGCATGGTCTGCGCGCCGCGCGTCGGACCGGGACCGCATCCGCCGTGGCATCGCCGAACTCGTCGGCGGCACGGTGACGCAGGCGAAGCTGACGCTGGCCGCCGCCCTGCTGAACGATCTGGCGCGGGGATGACGCCGCCGGCGCGCGCCGCGCCGCGCCGGGCCATCCTCGGCTGGATGCTGTTCGACTGGGCGGCGCAGCCCTACTTCACGCTGGTCACGACCTTCGTGTTCGCGCCGTATTTCGTCTCGGCTCTGGCATCCGACCCTGCCGCCGGTCAGGCGATGTGGGGTTATGCCACCGGGTTCGCCGGGCTCTGCATCGCGCTGCTCTCGCCGGTTCTGGGCGCGGTGGCCGATGCCGGTGGCCCGCGGAAACCCTGGATCGCGGCGTTCTCCGTCCTGCTCATGATCGGCTCCGCCTCGCTCTGGTATGCCGCGCCGGGGCTCGAATACGCCGTTCTCATCGCTCTCGGCGGCTTCGTGCTGGGAACGATCGGCGCCGAGTTCGCCACTGTCTTCAACAATGCAATGCTGCCGACGCTGGTCCCCCGCTCGGGCGTCGGCAGGCTGTCGGGCAACGGCTGGGCGATGGGCTACGCGGGCGGGCTGCTCAGCCTCGTTCTCGTGCTCGGCTTCGTCGCCGCCAGCCCCGTGAGCGGCGTCACGCTCATGGGACAGCCGCCGATCCTGGGGCTGGATGCCGCCAGCCGGGAGGGGGACCGTTTCGCGGGCCCACTGGCAGCCGTCTGGTATGTCGCGTTCGTCCTGCCGCTCTTTCTGTTCGTGCCCGACCGTCCGCGGCGCCTGGCGCTGGCGCCTGCCGTCCGCGCTGGGCTCGCAGGATTGTCGTCGTCGCTCGCAGGGCTGCGCAGTCAGCCGGCGCTGGCGAGGTTTCTCCTCGCGAACATGATCTATGCCGACGCGCTGGTGGCCCTGTTCGCGTTCGGCGGGGTCTATGCGGCCGGCACCTTCGGCTGGGGAACGGTGCAGATCGGCGTGTTCGGCATCCTGCTCACCATCGCCGGAACTTTCGGCGCGATCGTCGGCGGTCGGCTCGACGATACGCTGGGTCCGAAGCGCGTCATCCTCGGCAGTCTGGCGGTCCTGCTGCTTGCCAGTCTCGGCATTGCCGGTACGACGCGCGACACCGTCTTTTTCGTGATGGGCGTCGAACCGCCCGGGAACGAGGGTCGCCTGTTCGCCGCGACGGCTGAACAGGTCTATCTCGCGCTCGGCCTGCTGATCGGACTGGTCGCGGGACCGCTGCAGGCCGCGTCGCGCAGCATGCTGATCCGGCTCGCCCGCCCGGACGCGCTCGGCACCTCGTTCGGGCTGCTGGCACTCTCGGGCAAGGTGACGAGCTTCGCCGGCCCTACGCTGGTTGCGATCGCGACCTCGCTGGCGGCGAGCCAGCGCGCCGGCGTCGCTGTCCTGATCGCGATGCTCGTCGCCGGGACCTGGGCGATGGCGGGCGTACGGGAGCCGCGCGGTGTCGATCCGCTCAGTGACGGAAGTGCCGGACGCCTGTGAAGACCATGGCGAGGCCGGCAGCGTCCGCTGCCGCGATCACCTCCTCGTCGCGCACCGAGCCGCCCGGCTGGATCACGGCGGTAGCGCCCGCTTCGGCCGCCGCAAGCAGGCCGTCGGCGAATGGGAAGAACGCGTCGGATGCCACGACCGATCCCTTGGCGAGGGACTCCGGCAGGCCGGCCGAACGCGCTGCCTCCGCAGCCTTGTGGGCGGCGATCCGGGATGAGTCGACCCGGCTCATCTGCCCGGCGCCGATGCCGACCGTGGTGCCCTCCCGCGCGTAGACGATCGCGTTCGACTTGACGTGTTTGGCGACGCGGAACGCGAAGCGCAGGTCCTCGAACTCGACCTTCGTCGGCGCGCGGCGCGTCACTACCTCCAGATTCATGTCGTCGACGACCGCGTGGTCGCGGGACTGGACCAGCAAGCCGCCCGCCAGGGCTCGGACGGTCGATCCGGCGGCGCGCGGATCGGGAGGCGGACCAGCCAGCAGCAGGCGGAGGTTTCGCTTCGCGGCGATGATCCCGATCGCATCGTCCGTGGCGTCGGGCGCGATGATCACTTCGGTGAAGATGCCGACGATCGCCTCGGCCGTCTCGGCGTCGAGCCGCCGGTTGAGCGCCACGACGCCGCCGAAGGCCGAGACCGGGTCGCAG
>CAZVMY010000360.1:0-3564 GCA_964628955.1 uncultured Methylocystis sp. | reverse complement strand
TGGACGACCTCTCGTCGGGCCGCCCCATGGACCGGCTGGTCTGCGGCGACGTCGGGTTCGGCAAGACCGAGGTCGCGTTGCGCGCCGCGTTCGTCGCCGCCATGTCGAGCAAGCAGGTGGCCGTCGTCGTGCCCACGACTCTGCTTGCGCGACAGCATTTCCGGACGTTTTCCGAGCGCTTCAAGGGTCTGCCGCTCCGGCTGGCCCAAGCGTCGCGGCTCGTCCCGGCGGCCGATCTCAAGACTGTGCGCAAGGAACTTGCGGACGGCACGCTGGACATCGTGATCGGCACCCATGCGCTGCTGGGCAAGGGCATCGCTTTCAAGGACCTGGGCCTGCTCATCATCGACGAGGAGCAGCACTTCGGGGTGTCGCACAAGGAGCGGCTCAAGGAACTGCGGGCCGACGTCCATGTGCTCACCCTGTCGGCCACGCCGATCCCCCGCACGCTCCAGCTCGCGCTGACCGGGGTCCGCGAGCTTTCGCTGATCGCGACCCCGCCGGTCGACCGGCTCGCGGTGCGTTCCTTCGTCAGCCCCTTCGATCCGCTTGTCGTGCGCGAGGCGCTGCTGCGCGAGCGGTACAGGGGCGGCCAGTCCTTCTATGTCGTGCCGCGGATCGACGATCTCGGCGAGGTCCGGGCCTTTCTCGAATCGCAGGTTCCGGAAGTGCGGTTCGCCGTCGGCCACGGGCAGATGTCCGCCACCGAGCTCGAAGACGTCATGGCCGGCTTCTACGACGGGACGTTCGACGTGCTCCTGTCGACCACGATCGTCGAGTCGGGTCTGGACATTCCACGCGCCAACACCCTGATCGTGCATCGTGCCGACATGTTCGGGCTGGCGCAGCTCTACCAGCTCCGGGGCCGCGTCGGCCGGTCCAAGACCCGGGCCTATGCGCTCTTCACGGTTCCGGCCAACAAGCCTCTGACGCAGCAGGCCGATCGACGGCTGAAGGTGCTGCAATCGCTCGATTCGCTTGGGGCCGGTTTCCAGCTGGCGTCGCACGACCTCGACATCCGCGGGGCCGGCAACCTGCTGGGCGACGAACAATCCGGGCACATCAGGGAGGTCGGCTACGAACTCTACCAGAGCATGCTGGAAGAGGCCGTCGCGGCGCTCAAGGCCGGGATCGAGGAGCCGGCGGCGGATCAATGGTCGCCGACGATCGTGCTCGGCACGCCGGTGCTGATCCCCGAAACCTATGTCGCGGACCTCGACGTCCGCATGGCGCTCTATCGCCGGCTCGCGGGTCTGGAGACCGACAAGGACATCGAGAGCTTCGCGGCCGAGCTCATCGACCGGTTCGGCCCGTTGCCGCCCGAAGCGGAGCAGCTTCTCGCGATCGTGGCGATCAAGGCGCTGTGTCGGCGCGCCAACATCGACAAGGTCGAGGCCGGACCAAAAGGCGTCGTGATCGCCTTCAGGGACAATCGCTACGCCAATCCCGACGGGCTGGTCCGTTTCGTGTCGGAGCGTGGCAGTTACGCCAAGGTGCGCCCGGACATGCGGCTCGTCTTCACCGGTGACTTCGCCGACCCGGGCCGGCGGCTTTCTGAGTCGCGACGGCTCCTGTCCGATCTCGCGCGGATCGCGGAACGGAAGAAGGCTGCCTGACGATCAGGCTGCGTCGGCGGCGCTGGGAGGGCAGGGGGCGATCCAGACCCGATCGCCCCGTTCGCGAACGACGCTGAACCGGGTCGCGAGAGGGTCGTCGGGATCTGCATGGCGCCGGTCCGGAGACCGGGCGACGCCGAAGCCGGAGATAACCAGTTGCCCGTCGCGGCCACTTTCCAGCGTCACGACGGGGCTCTCGTGCACGAAGCCTCCGACGGTCGCATGCATATAGTGGCGCGGCAGGCCGATCGAGGTCGCTCCGCGACTGAGCGTGAGAGTCGCGGACTCGCCGACACTCACCACGTCGACGATCCGCTGTTGTGGACCGGGCGCCTGCTGATCCGAAAACGCCTCGTTGAGCCGGTCGATGACGATGAGCCTGCTGACCTGTTCCTCGAAGCGGACGCGAACGGCCTGCTCCACCACGCGCGGGATCACGACGTGGACATCCTGGGCGGCAGCGAGCTGTTCGGCCAGAACCGTCGAGGAGAACGGGCCATGGAGCATCACGGTCGCGCCCGTCAGCAACGGCGCCGCGAGGCTGCTCACCACGCCGACCGCGCTGACCGGCGCGAAGGTCGCCAGAACGTGCGACCTCAGGTTGAGGCCCGCAACGGCGGCCAGCGACAAGGCTTCCGCGACGATCTGTGCGTGGGTTCGCAGGAACGGACGGTAGAACCCGTCGACGACGTCGAAGCTGATCAGAGCCGGATCGCCGGGCGAGAGCTTGGGCAGGGGCCCGCGCGGAATGTCCTCGTCGGCCCAGTCGTCGAGTGAGACGACACCGTCGGGCGCTGCATCGCCGAACACGCAGACGAAGCGGATGCCGAAGAACTCCGATGCGGCGAGAGCCGCGGCGGCTGCCGGCCGCAAATGCGCGAAGCGCGTGGTCGTCACGATCGCCTTCGCCCGGGCGGCCTCGGCCGCGCCGCGGATGTCCAGCGGCGTTGCGATCACGGGCAACGGGCAGGGAACGAAGCCGGCCATCATGATCGCCACCAGCGCCGCGAGCGTCTCCACCTGATTCGGCATGACCACGAGCACGGCATCGCCGGGGTCGAGCCCGAGCGTGCGTAGCTGCCGGGCGATCCGGTCGGCCATCGCCTCGAAAGCGAGGGACGTGACGCGCATCGGCGGGCGGCCCGCCCAGTCGCCGGCATCCGACGGGTCGATGAAACACGCTTTGGCCGGTCTGGCGCGGGCAGCCATCTCCACGAGGCCGGTCAGCGTCAGCCGGTTCCAGGGCTCGCGCAGTGCCTGCCTCGGCCGCTCCGACGGTTCTGACGGCAGACTGGCCATCATGCCGCAGCCGGACCGCTGTTTCGCTCGCGCATGGAATCAGTTCCCCCCGTGTCGATCATTGCTGCCGTCGCCACCAGGCATCAACCGTCATCTCGAACCTCGGCAGGCGCGGTGGTCGTTCGAGTGTTGCCGAGCGCGCCACCCATCGCTCCGGCAGATAGTACAGCGGCAGGACGTAGCTGCCGGAAAGGAGTGCCCGGTCGAGAGACCGGACTGCATCGACGAAATCCGGGCGAGACCTGGCCCGCAATACGGCGTCCAGCGCTGCATCCACGGCCGACGAGCGAACGCCGGCGAAGTTGAGACTGGCTTCACGGTCTGCGGCGGCGCTCGACCAGCGGTTGGATTGTTCGTTCCCGGGCGATGCCGATACGCCGTACTGCCAGATGATGACGTCATAGTCGAAGACGCGAAGACGGCGCCAGTACTGACTGCTGTCGACGAGCCTGACGGAGGCGGTGATCCCGAGCGGCCGCAGCGTCTGTGCATAGGCGAGCGCGATCCGCTCCTCCTCGCGCGACTTGACCAGGATTTCGAAGTCGAGCGGCTGCCCGGCGGCATCGCTCATCCGCCCGGCAGACAGGCGCCAGCCGGCTCTTGCCAGCAGGTCGGCCGCGTCCTGCAGGCGCTGCCGATCGCGCCCGCT
>CAZVMY010000359.1:0-3579 GCA_964628955.1 uncultured Methylocystis sp. | reverse complement strand
GTCCTTCTTGGGCATCTTCTTGACCCAGATCGGCGCCAGCGTGCAGTTCTCGAGGATCGTGAGGTGCGGGAACAGGTTGAAGTGCTGGAAAACCATTCCGACCTCGCGTCGGATCTCGTCGATCTTCTTCAGGTCGTTGGTCAGTTCGATGCCGTCGACGGTGATCGAGCCCTTCTGGTGCTCTTCCAGCCGGTTGATGCAGCGGATCATGGTCGACTTGCCCGACCCCGACGGACCGCAGATCACCAGCCGCTCGCCGCGGCCGACCTTCAGGTTGATGTCCTTCAGGACGTGGAACTCGCCGTACCACTTGTTGACGCCGGCCAGCTCGACGGCAACGGCGTTCTTGAGCGGGGCTGGCTTGAGGCTGGCGATCGATGCCGAGGCGGCCATGGTCGTTACTCTCCCTAACGCTTGTCGGCTTTCGAGAGCCGCGTTTCCATTGCCTTGGCGTAACGCGACATCGAATAGCAGCAGAGGAAATAGAAGATCGCGGCATAGACGTAGCCGGTGGCGCTGACCGTCGGCGCACCCCAGGCCGGATCGATGCGCGCGGCCTCGATCGTCTTCAGGAAGTCGAACAGGCCGACGATCACGACCAGCGTCGTATCCTTGAACAGACCGATGAACGTGCTGACGATGTTCGGGATCGTGACCTTCAGCGCCTGCGGCAGGATGACGAGCCGCATCATCTGGCCGTAGCCGAGCCCCATCGCCATGGCGCCTTCATACTGGCCCTTGGGCAGGGCCTGGAGCCCGGCGCGCACGTTCTCGGCCATGTACGCCGACGCGAACAGCGCGACACCCACGAGGGCTCGCACCAGCTTGTCCGGCTGCAGGGTCTCGGGGACGAAGAGCGGCAGCATGACGCTCGCCATGAACAGAACCGTGATCAGCGGCACGCCGCGCACGAACTCGATGAAGATCACGCTCAGCAGCCGGGCAGCCGGCATGCGGGAGCGGCGGCCGAGCGCGAGCACGATGCCGATCGGCAGCGAGAACACGATACCGATGACCGAGACGACGATGGAGACGAGAATGCCGCCCCAGAGATTGGTGTCGACGGACCGCAGCCCTAGAGCAGGCCAGCCGACCAGAAGGACGAACGAGAGAATGGGAAGGACCGCGAAAAAATAGGCGAGGCCCAGCGCCTTGCGGGGCGCGTTCTGCCAGAGCACCCAGACGATGCCCACCGCAAGAGCGAGGAAGAACAGGTTCACCCGCCAGCGCTCGTCCACGGGGTAGGAGCCGTACGTGAAATACGCCGCGCGATCCCAGATGAACGCCCAGCAGGCACCGACGACCGGACGCTCCTCGGTGATGATGCAGGCCTCGCGGTCCTTACCGCTCCAGACCGCGTCGATGATCAGGAAATCGATCAGCGGCGGGATGAGCCAGACGGCCAGGAGCGTGAAGAAGAGCGTCAGCGCGATGTTGCCGGGGGACGAGAAGAGGTTCGTCCTGAGCCAGCCCGTGATCCCGCTGGTCGAGACGGGAGGCGGCAGGGCTTCGGCCAGTTCGCGGCGGATGAACGCTGCCGGCCCGGGCATCACCGTTCGGGGCATCGATGCATTCGGCAGGGCGGAGATGTCGGTCATGCGGCCCTCAGCGCTCAACGAGGGCGTTGGCCCGATTGTACCAGTTCATGACGAACGACGTGACGAGGCTGATCGTCAGGTAGACGAGCATCGTGATGCCGATCACCTCGATCGCCTGCCCGGTCTGGTTCAGCACCGTGCCGGTGAAGACGTTGGCGAGATCGGGGTAGCCGATGAAGACGGCCAGGGTCGAGTTCTTCGTCAGGTTGAGGTATTGACTCGTCAGCGGCGGGATGATGACGCGCATCGCCTGCGGCACCACGACCAGCTTCGTGGTCGGACCGGGACGCAGGCCGAGTGCGTTCGCCGCCTCGGTCTGGCCCTTTGAGACCGCGAGGATGCCTGCACGCACCACCTCGGCGATGAAGCCCGCCGTGTAGACCACCAGCCCGAACAGGAGCGCCAGGAACTCCGGCAGCACCGTGATGCCGCCCGAGATGTTGAAGCGCGTCGCCGCCGGATACTCGAAGGCGAGCGGCATGCCGGTGACGAGGAAGGCCAGCAGAGGCAGGCCGACGAGCAGGCCGAGCGTGACAAGGCCGACCGGAGACTGCTGACCCGTCGCGTCCTGGCGCCGTCGCGCCCACCGCCGGTAGACCACGGTGCCGATGGCGCCGATCGCCAGGGCTGCCCAGACCAGATCGAACCCCGGCTGGGCGATCGGGTCGGGGACCGAAAGGCCGCGACGGTTCAGGAAGCTGCCGAAGGGAAGCTGGAAGCTGTCCCGCACTTCCGGCAGCGCCTTGATGACGGCGTTGTACCAGAAGAGCAGATGCAGCAGCAGCGGGATGTTGCGGATGACCTCGACGTACCAGTAGGCCGCCTGGGCGACGAGCCAGTTCTTCGACAGCCGGGCGATGCCGACCGCGAAGCCGAGGATCGTGGCCAGCACGATGCCGATGGCGGCGACCAGCAGTGTATTGAGCAGGCCCACCCAGAATGCGCGGCCGTAGCTGCTCACCGCTTCCGAATAGGGGATGAGCGCCTGACTGATCGGGAAGCCGGCCGGGTTGTCCCAGAAGGTCAGGCCGCGCGCGATCCCCTGACGCCGCAGGTTCTCGTTCATGTTGCCGACGGCGGTGTAGATCAGGAAGCCGATGACGACGACCAGCACGATCTGGAACACCAGGCTCCGGACCTTGGGATCGTTCAGCGGAGAAACCTTGGGCTTTTCGTTGCCGACCGCAACGGCTTCCGCTTGCATACGCTACGCCCCTCGACCTTCGTTGGTACCCGACGCCAGGCAACACCGCTCCGCTCTCAGCTGCACTGAGGCAACTCTCGTTCCAGCGTGCGGCTGCTGCCGGCTCGACGTGTGACGAGGCGCGGATCTGGTCCGCGCCCCGGCTTCTATCCGTTCAGCGGATCGGCGGGGCGTACTGAAGCCCGCCCTTGGTCCACAGCGCGTTGACGCCGCGCGCGACCTTGAGTGCCGATCCCTGTCCGACGTTCTTCTCGAACACCTCACCGTAGTTGCCGACGCTCTTGATGATCCGGACGGCCCAGTCGTTGGTCAGACCCATGGCTTCGCCGAACTTGCCTTCCACACCGAGCAGGCGCTTCACGTCCGGGTTCTCGGACTTCATCATCTGGTCGAGGTTGGCCTTGGTGACCCCGAGCTCTTCGGCGGTGACCATGGCATAATGGGTCCAGAGCACGACGTCGTGCCACTGGTCGTCACCGTGGCGGACGGACGGGCCGAGCGGCTCCTTCGAGATGATCTCGGGCAGCACGACGTGCTCGTCCGGCTTCGCGAGGCGCAGGCGCTCGGCATAGAGGCCCGACGCGTCAGTGGTGAACCCGTCGCAGCGGCCGGCCTCATAGGCCTTCAGCGTCTCGTCCGAGGTCGCGAAGGTCACCGACTTCAGCTGCAGCTTGTTGGCACGGAAGTAGTCGGCGAGGTTCAACTCGGTGGTGGTGCCCTGCTGGACGCAGATCGACGCACCGGAGAGCTCGAGCGCCGAAGCCACCTTCAGCGACT
>CAZVMY010000358.1:0-3594 GCA_964628955.1 uncultured Methylocystis sp. | reverse complement strand
CCGACATGCTGCTGATGCCCGACGTCGCCTCGGCCTGCATGGACCCCTTCTTCGCCGCCTCGACGATGTCGATCACCTGCGACATTCTCGATCCGGTTTCCGGCCAGAGCTACGAACGCGACCCGCGCGGCATCGCCAAGCGTGCAGAAGCCTTCGTCAAGGCGTCGGGCGTGGGTGACACGGTCTACTTCGGCCCCGAGGCCGAGTTCTTCGTGTTCGACGACGTCAAGTTCGCCGCCGACATGTACAATACGGGCTTCAAGGTCGACTCGCTCGAACTGCCGACCAACGGCATGACCGACTACGAAGGCGGCAACCTCGGCCACCGCGTCCAGGTCAAGGGCGGCTATTTTCCGGTGCCGCCGCAGGACAGCGCGCAGGACATGCGCGGCGAGATGCTGGCCGCCATGGCACAGATGGGTGCCATCGTCGAGAAGCATCACCACGAGGTGGCGTCCGCCCAGCACGAGCTCGGCATGAAGTTCAACACGCTCGTGACGATGGCCGACCATACGCAGATCTATAAATACTGCATCCACAACGTCGCGCAGAGCTACGGCAAGACCGCAACGTTCATGCCGAAGCCCGTTTACGGTGACAACGGCTCCGGAATGCACGTCCATCAGTCGATCTGGAAGGCTGGGAAACCGATGTTCGCCGGCGACAAGTATGCCGGGCTGTCGGAGACCTGCCTCTACTACATCGGCGGCGTGATCAAGCACGCCAAGGCGATCAACGCCTTCACCAACCCCACGACGAACTCTTACAAGCGTCTGGTGCCGGGCTTCGAGGCGCCGGTTCTCCTCGCCTACTCGGCACGCAACCGGTCGGCGTCGTGCCGCATCCCGTGGACCAACTCGCCGAAGGCGAAACGCGTCGAAGTCCGTTTCCCGGACCCGATGGCGAACCCCTACCTCGCTTTCGCGGCGCTCCTGATGGCGGGCCTCGACGGCATCGCCAACAAGATCCATCCGGGCGAAGCGATGGACAAGGACCTCTACGACCTGCCGCCGCGGGAACTGAAGAAGATCCCGACCGTCTGCGGTTCGCTGCGCGAGGCGCTCATGAGCCTCGACAAGGACCGCGGCTTCCTCAAGGCCGGCGGCGTCTTCTCGGACGACTTCATCGACAGCTTCATCGAGCTGAAGATGGGCGAGGTCATCAGGTTCGAGCACACGCCGCACCCGGTCGAGTACGTGATGTACTACTCGCTCTGAGGGGAACGAAGCGGACGCAGGAAGGGGCGTTGCTGCGCCCCTTCTTCGTTTCCGGCCGGGACGAGGCTACTCCGCGCTGACGCCCGCGGCCGCAAAGATGTCGCGCCACGACTTGACCTCGGCCTCGAGCTTGGCGCGCAGCGCGTCGGGCGTCGCCTGCCGCGGGCTCGCCGGCGTCGTCGAGAGATCGGCCATCCGCTGCTGGAAGGTCGCATCGGCGATGGCGGCGTTCAGCGCCTCGTTCAGGCGGACGACCACCGGACCGGGCGTGCCCTTGGGTGCGTAGAGCCCATGCCAGACGGTGACCTCGAAGCCAGGGAGGGCGCTCTCGCCGACGGTCGGGACGTCCTTCAGCTTCGGGGCAAGCCGCTCGCGCGACGTCACGCCGAGCACCTTGATCCGCCCGCCGTCGATCTGGCCGGCGACGTTGGTCACCTGATCGCAGAGCAGATCGACCTGATTGGCGACGATGTCGTTCAGCGCCGGCCCGGTGCCGCGATACGGAATCTCGGTGAGCTTGACCTTCAGGGCCGACTGGAAGAGCAGGCCGCACAGATGCGAGCCCGAGCCGACGCCGGCATGGGCATACGTCAACTTCTCGCCGCGCTCCTTGGCGAGCCGCACGACGTCGGCCATCGAGTTGGCTGGTGAGGCGACGTTGGCGACGAACGCCATCGCGCCGTCGGTGATCAGACCGATAGGCGCAAAATCCGCGACGGCGTCGTAGTCGAGCTTCTTGTAGAGCGACGCCGTCGAGGCATGGTTCACGTGCGAGACGAGCAGGGTATGCCCGTCGGGTTCTGCTTTCGCGACGCGTCTGATGGCGGTGGTTCCGCCGGCGCCGGCGGTATTCTCGACGATGACCTGCGCGGAGAGACGCTGCGCGATGCCCTGCCCGATCAGCCGCGCGATCGTGTCCGTCGGGCCGCCGGCCGCGAACGGCACCACGATGACGATCGGCTTCGAGGGGAACGTCTGCGCCGTTGCCGGCGCCGTCAGACCGAATGCCACAGCCGCAGCGAGCCAGAACCTCTTCATGTGCGTCCTCCCGTTCGGATCGTTTCCCGATCACGTTGGGCGGACCATGGACCGCCGGAGGAGGACGTTCAAGACACCGGATCGCTGAAGGCGGGCCTGAGCCGGATCGCTCCGGCGATCAGGATGCCGAGCACGGTCGCGTTCAGCAGATGCCAGATGAAGTGCGTTCCGACGGGCAACACAGCGCAGACGCCGCGGTCGATCTGGCGGAAGGTGAGCGACACCGCGAACACGACACAGGCCAGCGCCAGCACGCGCGCGACCGGCGCGAAGCGCGGCTCGGTCCGGCTGCGCCAGGCCGCGACCAAAGCCACGAGGCCCAGCGCCCCGAGCGCCCCGACATAGCCGCCGGCGCCGAAGAAACCCAGGTCATGCGCGGCCTTGGCACCTCCCGCCGACGCAGCGAGGAACAGCAGCGTCAGACCGACGCCGGCGAACGTGCCGATCCCGAAGAAGCGGCGCATCGTCAACAGGAAGTAGGCCAGCATGAAAAGCTGGATCGGGATGACGTCCGCCAGCACCGTCCAGCGGTTCGGAACCGTGTGGAACAGGAAGCTGCCGATCCCGATCGCGAACACCAGAGCGACGAGGACTTCCGCCGGCCGGTCCCGTGCCGTCTGCCGGCGCAGCAGGATGAGCCCGATCACGGCGGCTGCTATGAACCCGGCATTCGTGATCGCGTTGAAGGGCTCTGCCCAGAAGGCGTCGCTCAGGCGCTCGCAGTAGTGGGTGAATGGCCTTGCCGACATGAGCCCCCAGCGGTCGCGGTGCGATTTTCGCTGCAACGTCGCCGCGCAGGCATTACGACCGGAACGGCATCCGGCGCTAGAGGCTCGTCATGTCAGATTCGCACGTCCGCATCGCGACCTGGAACGTCAACTCGGTCCGGCAGAGGCTGGACCATCTCCTGGCCTGGCTCGCCGCCGTGGCACCCGACGTCGTCTGCCTGCAGGAGATCAAGACGGTGGACGACGGCTTCCCACGGGCCGAGATCGAGGCGCTGGGATACAACGTCGCCGTCCACGGCCAGAAGGGGTTCAACGGCGTGGCGATCCTCTCGCGGCTTCGGCTGGACGAGGTGATCCGCGGCCTGCCGGGCGACGAGGCCGACCTGCAGTCGCGGTACCTCGAGGCCGTGGTCTCGACGCCTGGCGCGGCCCTGCGGGTCGTGTGCCTCTATCTGCCGAACGGCAACCCGGCACCCGGCGAGAAATACGACTACAAGCTCGCGTGGATGGAGCGGCTGCATCGCCATATCGAGGGCCTGCTCCTCCTCGAGGAGCGGCTGGTCATCGCCGGCGACTACAACGTGATCCCGGAGCCGGAAGACGCTCGCGAT
>CAZVMY010000357.1:0-3599 GCA_964628955.1 uncultured Methylocystis sp. | reverse complement strand
CCGATGCCGGGCTGGTCGGGCTGCCGAACGCCGGCAAGTCGACCTTCCTCGCCGCGACGACCGCGGCGAAGCCGAAGATCGCGGATTATCCGTTCACGACGCTGCATCCGGGACTGGGCGTGGTGCGCCGCGGGGACCGGGAATTCGTGCTCGCCGACATTCCCGGCCTGATCGAGGGGGCGCACGAGGGCCATGGCCTCGGCGACCGCTTTCTCGGCCATGTCGAGCGCTGCCGCGTCCTGCTGCATCTCGTGGACGGGACCAGCGAACACGCCGGCAAGGCCTACAGGACGGTACGCCGCGAACTCGAAGCCTACGGTCACGACCTCGCGGGCAAACCGGAGATCGTGGCCCTGTCGAAGGCCGACGCCCTCGCGCCCGACCTGCTGAAGGAGCAGACCGCCCGCCTGAAACGGGCCGCGAAACGCCCACCGCTGCTGCTCTCGGCCGTGGCCGGCCGCGGTGTGCAGGAGGCTCTCGGCGCCGTCCTGGCGGAGATCGACCGCGAAGGAACCCATTCCGGAAATTAAGACTTCTGCCGCGACCGCTGTCGGTCGGCCGGACCGCCGTGGTAACCTGGACCGGGGAAGTCTCACAGCGCTTATGAAATGACGTCCGGTTCGCTTGCCACTTATCGCCGCATCGTCGTCAAGGTCGGCTCGTCGCTGCTCGTCGATCCGCGCCTCGGCCTCAAGGCTGCGTGGCTTTCGGCGCTCGTGGTCGACCTCGCCGCGCTTCACGCCCGCGGAACCGACGTGCTCGTCGTGTCGTCGGGCGCGATCGCCCTCGGCCGCAACGTGCTCGACTACCCCAAGGGCGCCCTGACGCTGGAACGGGCGCAGGCGGCCGCCGCCGTCGGCCAGATCGCGCTGGCCCGCGTCTGGTCGGAAGCGTTCAGTCATCGCGGCATCGTCGCGGGCCAGGTGCTCGTCACCCCGGCCGACACGGAGGAACGCCGGCGCTATCTCAACGCCCGCGCCACGATCGACGAACTGCTCGCGCGGCGCGCCGTGCCGGTCGTGAACGAGAACGACACCGTCGCAACCGCGGAGATCCGCTACGGCGACAACGACCGCCTTGCAGCGCGGGTGGCAACCATGGCCGGAGCCGACCTGCTGGTGCTGCTGTCCGATGTCGCCGGGCTCTACACGGCGCCACCGCAGACCGACGGCAACGCCCGGCTGATCCCTCTCGTGCCCGCGATAACGGCCGAGATCGAGCAGATGGCCGGCGGCGCGGCGTCCGAAACCTCGCGCGGTGGCATGCGCACCAAGATCGAGGCCGCGAAGATCGCCGTCGCGGGCGGCGCCCGGATGGTGATCGCCAGCGGGCTCGTCGAACACCCGATCCGCGCCGTGGACGAAGGTCGTCCCTGCACCTGGTTCCTCAGCCCGTCCAACCCGGTAACGGCGCGCAAGCGCTGGATCGGCGGCACGCTTGAGCCGCGCGGCACCATCGTCGTCGACGAAGGCGCGATCCGCGCCCTTCGGGCCGGCAAGAGCCTGCTGCCGGCGGGCATGCGCTCCGTCGACGGCCGATTCGAACGCGGCGACGCGGTGCTCGTCCGCGCGATCGACGGCACCGAGATCGGTCGTGGCCTCGCCGGATACGACGTGGCCGAAGCAGCCGCCATCGTCGGCCGCAACAGCCGCGACATTGCGGCGGTTCTGGGCTATGCAGGCCGCTCGGCAGTCATTCATCGGGACGATCTCGTCCTGATCGGCGAGCAGGAGACCGCGTGAACCGGCCTGTCAGGGCATTCGGGACGTCCGCCGGGGACGCGCCGGACCTCGCCACGCTGATGTCCGGCATAGGGCATCGCGCACGCGCCGCCGCACGGGTCCTCGCTCTCGCAGCGCCCGAACGCAAGACCGCCGGTCTCCGGAACGCCGCCGGGGAGATTCGGGATCATCAGGCCGACATTCTCGCCGCCAATGCCGAGGACGTCGCGGCGGGAGAGGCCGCCGGGCTCGCACCGGCATTCCTAGACCGGCTTCGGCTCGATCCTGCGCGGATCGACGGCATCGCGGCGGGCGTCGAAACCATCGCCGCCCTGCCCGATCCCGTCGGCGCCGTCACCGAGGCGTGGACACGGCCGAACGGGCTCCGGATCGAACGCGTGCGCACGCCGCTCGGGGTGATCGGCATCGTGTTCGAAAGCCGCCCGAACGTCACCGCGGACGCCGGCGCGCTGGCGCTGCGGGCCGGAAACGCCGCCGTTCTGCGCGGCGGCTCGGACAGCAGGCGCTCGGCCACGGCGATCCATCGCTGCCTCGTCGAGGGGCTCGCCGCTACCGGCCTGCCCGAGGACGCGATCCAGCTGGTTCCTACGCAGGACCGCGCCGCGGTCGGGATGATGCTCACGGGGCTCGACGGGACCATCGACGTGATCGTCCCGCGCGGCGGCCGGTCGCTCGTGGAGCGGGTGCAGGCGGAGGCGCGCGTCCCGGTGTTCGCGCATCTCGAAGGCATCGTGCACGTCTATGTCCACGCGGCAGCCGACCTCGGCATGGCCCGGGAGATCGTGCTCAATGCCAAGCTGCGGCGAACCAGCGTCTGCGGCGCGGCGGAGACCCTTCTGGTCGACCGCGCCGTCGCCGAAACGCATCTGGTTCCGCTGATCGATGCTCTCCGCACGGCGGGATGCGAGGTCCGGGGCGACGGCGCGACGCTCCAGGCCGCCACACTCAAAGCCGTCACGGGCGTGGTCGCGGCAAAGGACGACGACTGGGGCAGGGAGTTCCAGGATGCTATCATCGCCGTCCGGGCCGTCGACGGTCTCGACGCCGCGATCGACCACATCGGGCGCTACGGATCGCACCACACCGACTGCATCGTCACGGACGACGAGGGTGCGGCGGCCCGGTTCCTCGCGGAGGTCGATTCGGCGATCGTCCTGCACAATGCGTCTACCCAGTTCGCGGACGGCGGCGAATTCGGTTTCGGCGGCGAGATCGGTATCGCGACCGGACGCATGCACGCGCGCGGTCCGGTCGGCGCCGAACAGCTCTGCACGTTCAAATACCGCGTGCACGGCCGGGGCAGGTCCGTCCTTGATCGGCCCGCGTCGGCAGGCGTCCGCGCGCCGCATTCTGCCGCGGCTGCCCAGACAGGCGCCGGGCTTGCGCGTCGGGCTGTTCGGCGGCTCGTTCAACCCTCCGCACGACGGGCATCGACTGGTCTCGCTGATCGCGATCCGGCGCCTCGGACTGGACCGGCTCTGGTGGCTGGTCACGCCGGGCAACCCGCTCAAGGACAATGGCGGACTGCCGCCGATGGCGGCGCGGGTGGCGGCGGCCCGTGCCGTCAGCCGGCATCCGCGCATCGACGTGACCGGTTTCGAGGGCGAGATCGGCGCCCGGTATACGCTGGACAGCATTCGCTACCTCAGGCGACGCCTGCCCATGGTGCAGTTCGTCTGGATCATGGGAGCCGACAACCTCGCGACCTTCCATCGCTGGCAGGGCTGGCGGCAAATAGCGGCGCTGGTGCCGATCGCGGTGATCGACCGGCCCGGCTCGACCCTGCGCAGCGCGAGGAGCCAGGCCGCCTCCGTCCTCGCACGCCGGCGTTTCGACGAGAGCGATGCGGCCCTGCTC
>CAZVMY010000356.1:0-3606 GCA_964628955.1 uncultured Methylocystis sp. | reverse complement strand
GCTTGCCGCCGGTGCGCACGATCGTCTGGCTCGCGCGATAGTCGAGATTGTTCTCGCGCCTGAATTTGCGGGCGATCGCGTCGCGCAGTGGCACGATGCCCGAAACCGGCGTGTACTTCGTCTCGCCCCGATCGATTGCAGCTTTGGCCGCCGCCTTGATGTTGTCGGGCGTGTCGAAATCCGGTTCGCCGAGCGTCAGGCTGATCACGTCCCGGCCATTCGCCTTCAGATCCCGTGCCATCTGGGTCAGGGTGATGGTCGCGGACGGCTTGATGCGCGAGAGGGCGTCGGCGAGAAAGGCCATGGGATCGCTCCGTCGGCGCCGGGTCATGCGCCACGAGGCTGAGTAATCCCGCCACCGTCCCGGCTGCAAGCCAAAAGCTTTGTTCGATCAATGCACGCGTCTTGATCGGCAGCGACCGTCTGGCCGCTTGGAAATCGCGCGCCGGACGCTTAGAACCGGGACAGAAGAAAAATACTGCTCATGCAGACATCCGGGGATGGACATGCTTTCTCGTCGTCACGTCATCGCGGCCGCGACCGGCGCGCTGCTTGCGCCTCACGCGCTCATGGCCGTTTCGCGCCCGCTCCGGGCACAGACGTTTTCAAGGCCGCTGCGCATCGTCGTGCCCTACCCGGCGGGCGGCCCGACCGATGCCTTGGCCCGGATCGTGGCGCAGGAGATCACGGGCAGCGTCGGCCAGAACGTCGTCGTCGAGAACAAGCCCGGCGGCTCCGGCTCCATCGGCACGCGGGAGGTGGCACGGGCCGAGCCCGATGGTCACACGCTGGTGCTCGGCAACAACCAGACGCATGCGACCAACGCCTTCCTGTTGCAGGCGCCCGGCTACGATCCGGTGAAGGACTTCGCGCCGATCGCCGGTCTCGCGGACCTGCAGCACGCGTTCGTCGTGCGGAAGGACTTTCCTGCGACCGACGTCCGGAGCTTCGTCGCTTACGCTCGGGCCAATCCCGGCAAGCTCAACTACGGCTCGACCGGTGTCGGCTCGGGCTCGCATCTGGCGATGGAACTGTTCAAGACGATCACCGGGCTGGACATCCAGCACATCCCGTTCACCGGCGCGGCGCCGCTGGCGCAGGAGATTCTGGCCGGCCGGATCGACGTGAGTTTCGCGACCCTACCCTCCGTGCTGGGGCTGATCCAGGCCGACCAGATCCGCGCTCTCGCCATCGCCTCGACCGTGCGGGCGCCGCAGGTGCCCGACGTTCCGCTTCTGAAGGAACAGGGCGTCCAGAACGGCGAGGCCGATTCCTGGCTGGCGCTCTTCGCGCCTGCAGCGACCCCCGCTGCCGTCCGCGCGGTCCTCAGCAAGGCCGTCCTCGACGCGGTGGCGAGGCCCGCGGTGGCGGCCGGTATCGTCAAGCTCGGCATCGCCCTCAATCCGCGACCGGCGGAGTCGTTCACCGGGTACCTGGGCGCCGAACTGGAGAAATGGGCGGGCGTGATCCGCTCCGCCGGCCTGAAGCCGAACTGAGCCGATCCGTGGCTGTTGGTCACTCCGCGGCCGTCACCGTCGTGCTGGCGCTTGCGTTGGCGATTGGCTGCGGCTCCGCTCACGCCATCGGATCGGGCCGCGTGGGCGAGGCTGTCGCGCCGGTGGACGCAGCATCCCGGTCGAGCGTCGCGCGGTCTCCATACGAGCGCGCGATGCGGCTCTGCCGGCGCGAGAACCGCGGCTTCGGACGCGGCCGCCGCAACACGACGGTCTACCGCTTCCTGCTGATCGACGCCTGCATGAGGAACAGATGGGGGTAACGGCCGTTTAACCTCCCGGGTACGGAAATGTGCGCTGGCGCACTTTCATAAGGGATCGTTAGGCGCAGGTTGCGCTTCATGGTCGCCATGGAGGAAACAATGGCTCCGCAGATGAACAACGTCGGGTTCGCGCTGGATGACGAACCCATCGTCCTCAGCCGCTTTCGTCGGCAGCACGCCAGGCGCGGCTATCGCGCCGAGGCGACGCTCGGACGGTCGATCATGGTCGTGGGCGTCATGCTCGCCGCGACGCTCGCCGCCGCCCTCACCACGCAGGATTTGACGGGCCGCAGCGTCCCGACCGCCGACCTGACGGCGCCGGCCGCGTCTTCGGTCAGCGGCGTCTACGACGTATCTAAGGGCGTCCGCCGCCTCTGATCCAGGAGCCACTCCGAAAGCAGGGCATCGTCATCGTTCCGTCGCAGCCGACGCGCAAGCGGACGGCACGACGGAGCGGACGATGTTGCGGATCACGGGCGGAACGGTACTGGGCGAGGATGGTCTCCATCCTGCCGCGGTGATGATCGAGGCGGGACTGATTCGCGAAGGCGGAGACGCTTCCGGCCAGAGTCTGGACGCCACCGGATGCCTGGTTCTCCCGGGGCTCGTCGACATTCACGGGGACGCGTTCGAGCGTCAGGTCGAGCCGCGCAGCGGCGTCGGTTTCCCGCTCGACATGGCCCTGTTCGAGACGGACCGGCAACTCGTCGCCAACGGCATCACAACGGCGCTGCACGGCGTCACGGCATCGTGGGAACCCGGACTGCGGTCGTTCGACCGAGCCCGCGAAATGCTCGACACGCTGGAGGCACTGCGCCCCGCATTGTCCGCCGATACGCGGTTCCACCTGCGACACGAACCCTACAATCTCGATGCCGAAGCCGAGATCGTGTCCTGGATCACGGCGCGGCGGATCGCCTGCATCGCTTACAACGACCATGTTCCCGACATCCTGAAGAAGCGCGGCGACGCCAGCCGCATTGCCAAGGAAGTCCAGCGGAGCGGGCTCAGCATCGCCGATTACGAGGCGATGCTCCTCAAGGTTTCGGGTCGTGCCGATGAGGTGCCCGGCTCGATCGAGAGACTGGCGGCAGCGGCGCGGTCGGCCGGCGTGCCGCAACTCTCGCATGACGACGACACGGCGGAGATGCGACGCTGGTACCGTGGCCTCGGGGCCGCGATCGCCGAGTTCCCGGAAACGCTCGAAGCCGCCACCGAGGCGGCGCGGCTGCGTGATCCGACCGTCTTCGGGGCGCCCAACGTCGTGCGTGGCGGCAGTCATTGTGGTGCCGTGGATGCAGCGCCGATGGTGGCTGCGGGGATCGGCACCATCCTGGCGTCGGACTACTTCTATCCGGCGCTGCTCGCTGCGCCGTTCCGGCTGGTCGTGGATGGCGTCGCCGATTTCGGCACGGCATGGAACCTCGTCTCGCGCAACCCGGCCCTCGCACTCGGTCTCGACGACAGGGGCGCCCTCACCCCTGGATCGAGGGCGGACGTGGTGGTGGTCGATGCCACGCGGCCGGCTGCGCCCAGGGTGGTGGCCACCGTGGTGGCCGGCCGTATCGTCCACCTCACCGACGGCGGACGTCTTTCCTGACCTCAGACGATCGCGGCGAGCCGTGTGTCGAGCGACAGGACGAGGCACCAGTGCGGCTCGAAATCGGCGCCGAGCGGCCAGACATGGTCGGGAAACGCCGCGAGCAGCGCTGCCTCGTAGCGTGAGAACCAGTCCGCGCGACACAGCACGAACTTGGTGGCCGCGACGATCGATTCGCGATCGAGGATACACAGCACCCGCATGTCGGGATGGCGGTCCAGATACTCCT
>CAZVMY010000355.1:0-3614 GCA_964628955.1 uncultured Methylocystis sp. | reverse complement strand
GATCCCGGGTTGCCCATGACTGGACGCCTCGGGCGTCCGCCGGCCATGGATCGGAACCGTGGCCCTGCCACGAACTTATGAGTGTCGGGGCGCCATGCGACGGCGCCTGAAACAATCTGGAACCACCCGAAATGGAAAAGATTCCCATGACCGCGCGGGGCCACGCCGCCCTGGAGGCGGAACTGAAGCTGCGTCAGCAGGAGGAGCGTCCGCGGATCATTCTCGCGATCCAGGAGGCGCGCGCCCACGGCGACCTTTCGGAGAACGCGGAATATCACGCCGCCAAGGAGGCGCAGTCGCTGAACGAAGGCCGGATCGCAGAGCTGGAGGACAAACTTTCGCGGTCCGAGATCATCGATGTGACAAAGTTGACTGGCAACACCATCAAGTTCGGTGCGACGGTGACGCTCATCGACGAGGACACCGACGAAGAGCGCGCGTATCAGATCGTCGGCGACATGGAAGCGGACGTAAAGCAGGGGCGCGTGTCGATTTCCTCTCCGGTTGCCCGCGCGCTGATCGGCAAGAAGGTCGGCGACACGGTCGAGGTCAACACTCCCGGTGGAGGGAAGAGCTATGAAATCAAGGATGTCGCGTTCCGCTGAGGCAGCGCTCGCAGCCCTCGCGCTGGTTGCGCTGACGGCGGCGCCGGCGCTCGCCGCGGGCTATCGCGGCGTGACCGTCGACACCCGCGAACTCGCCGCCCGCGGCGCGCGGGGAGCGGCACAGCAGGTCCAGGCCTGCCTGCCCGAAGCGGCCGGGCGCTCGATGGCGCCTTTCCTCAACGGCGATCGCAGCGCGCCGACGGTCGTGGTCCGCGTCACCGCGATCCAACTTACGGCGCAGCCGAGCACCGGCCAGGGCAGCCGCGGCTTCGACGACGGCGGCAGCAGCGATCAGGATTATCTGGAGGGCGAGGTGCTGACCGTTCGCGGCAACACGATCGTCAGCCGGGCGCCGCTGCTGACCTCCGTCCAGCCCGCGGGCGACCGGGCGGCGACCGTCGACATCGTCGCCAACGAGCGGACCCGCGTCCGCGCACTGTGCGAGACCATGGCCGGCTGGATTCCCTGGACGCTCGGCATCCGTTGACACGGACCGGCGTTATTGCGGCTCGCCTTCGTCGGGCAGCCGTATCTGGCGCTCACGCTCCAGCCCGACCACGCCGGGGACGCGACGCAGGGTCTCCTGCGCCGCGCGGTCGAGCCAGCCGTTGACGACACCCATGGGCGCCATGACCACGTCGACCGTGAGTCCGGCCTGCTTCAGCCGGGCCACGTCCTCGTCGCTGATCGGCCCTCTCGACAGGTCGAACGACACCGTAACCCGCTCCTCGGCCATCCTCACTCCCGTCGTTTCTGCCTGAAGGCGCCGGACCGGTCCCGGCCCGGCGCCATCCTCGATCAGGACTTGCGGCGGCCCGCCTTGCCGTGGCCGTTCGTGTCGGCGGCGGCGACCTCGTCCTCGACGTCCTCCTCGCCGTCATGCGGGATCGGCAGCTTCGGCGGCATGAAGATGCGCACCGGGCTGCGGGCGAGACCGCGACCGACGCGGGTGGCGGGATGCGCCAGAGGACGGGCCGTCTGTTCGAGCCTCGACCAGAGCGCCTGCCCGCGGGTCTGCGGGTTCAGCTGGGCCCAGAGCGCGGCGCAGCCCGCGACATGCGGCGTCGCCATGCTGGTACCGCTCAAGGTGGCATACTTGCCCTTGGCGACCGGGAAGGACGAGAACACGTTCACGCCCGGCCCGGACACGTTGATCTCGCCGCCGTTCGGCATGCCGCCCACGGACGAGAAGGCCGCCGGCTGCAGGTTCGAGTCGACCGCCGCGATCGCCATGATCGTGGGCGAGTTGGCCGGTGCATTCACGGGCAGACCAGCCTGATTGCCGGCGGCCGCTACGATGATGCACTTGTTCGCAAGCGCAAACGTTCCGGCGTTGGTGTAGGCTGCACTGGGATCGGTAGGGATCCGCGGCCGCCCGAGCGACATCGAGATCACCTGCGCGCCGAGCTGGACCGCACGCTGCATCCCCTGGAGAATCCAGCCCTCCTGGCCCGAGCCGGCGTTGCTCAGCACCTTGATCGCGATGATCGAGGACTTGTGCGCGACGCCATAGCGCCGCACGCCGGCCGGATGGAACGGGCCGCATGCGGTGCCGATGCAATGGGTGCCGTGACCGTGCCCGTCCTGCACGCTTTCACCTGGCACGAAGGACTGCGCGTGGACGATCCGTCCCGCGAAATCCGGGTGGCCGAGGTCGACGCCGGTGTCCAGCACGGCCACCTTGATGCCGAGCCCCGTCGCGAACGACACGTGGGCTCTGACCGCCTGGACGCCCCAGGTATGGGTCGCGGTGTCGTTGAAGAGCGCGAGCGCGCCCTCCTCGTCGTCATCGGGCTGATAGCGTGCGGCAATGTCGCCACCGCGCGCCAGCATGGCCGCACCTTCCTTGAGCCACGCGAGGTAGCGTTCCTCGACGTGCTGCTGCGTAAACATGAAATATTCCGGGCGCTGTTCGAGAATGCCGGCGCTGCGCGACCCTTCGCCGAGCGATCGCATGATGTCGGTCGCCTCGCTTTCGGCCCTGCGCACGATCGCGACGTTGAACCCTTCGATGAGATAGGCCGGTGCGTCGTCGAGCACGCTGTCGATGCTCTCGGGGCCGGTCTCGAAATCGCTGGACAGGGCGACCTTGCCCATGCCGCTGTTTTCCAGGCTTCGCTTCACGGCGCCCGTGTCGGCGTCCTTGGAATAGGTGATCAGTGTGTTACCGGTCGGAATCAGACCGGAATCCTCGCCGCGATGACCGTTCAACGCCATTTCCGCCTCCCGTATGATGCTCGTAGGATTTTGGAATTCTGGCCAGGCGCCTGATGCACGCCCGAACACCAGCAGCGCTATTCGCTGCCTCATATTAGTCGAAAGTATGACGACCTTAGCCTAAAGTATGATACGACCAAACGGCCGTCAGGCGTCCGGGAACGGGATCGCAGGCTGGTCCTTGACCTGGCTGAGCGCGAGCGCGGTGCGCACGTTCTGCACGCTGGGCAGCGAGGTCAGCTCCGCCACGAAGGTCTGGAACCCTTCGAGGCTCGGAAACACGCATTTCAGCATGAAATCGATGTCACCGGAGAGGGTCCAGCTTTCGCGGACCGCGGGCCATTTCCTGACCTTGTCCTCGAACGCGTCGAGATCGGCGCGCTTCGTGCTCGCCAGATGCACCATCGCGAAACAGGTAACCTCGAAACCGAGGGCTCTCGCGTCGAGCAGCGCCCGATATCCCTTGATGTAACCGGCTTCTTCCAGCGCCCGGACGCGGCGCAGGCACGGCGGCGCCGAGATCCCGATGCGGCGGGAGAGCTCGACGTTGGTCATGCGGCCGTCGTCCTGGAGCTCCGCCAGAATGCGACGGTCGATGGCGTCGAGAGGATGGCGCAAGGGGCTGGTCCGGGCTAAGCGGCGGTCACTTCTCTTACTGAGCGCGCCTTGCGGTTACAATGCTGCGGAAGCCGAGGCGAAAGTGGACGAAAAAAACCCGGTCACGACGCTGGAGGATGCCCGACGGGTCATGGCCGGACGCCCGTGCTGGGTGCTGACCGACGGCAAGGCCGG
>CAZVMY010000354.1:0-3617 GCA_964628955.1 uncultured Methylocystis sp. | reverse complement strand
ACAAGACCCCGCCGATCTCGGCGACCAAGTCGCTGACCGGCCATTCGCTGGGCGCCACCGGCGTGCAGGAGGCGATCTATTCGCTGCTGATGATGAACAACGGCTTCATCTGCGAAAGCGCGCATATCGAGGAACTCGATCCGGCGGTCGGCGACATGCCGATCGTCCGCAAGCGGATCGACGACGCGAAGCTCGGTACGGTGCTGTCGAACTCCTTCGGTTTCGGCGGCACCAACGCCACCATCGTGCTGAAGCGGCTGGAGGCGTGAGCGTGGCTGGCCTGATGCAGGGCAAGCGCGGCCTCATCATGGGGGTCGCGAACAATCATTCGATCGCCTGGGGCATCGCGCAGACGCTTGCCGTGCATGGCGCCACCCTCGCGTTCACGTTCCAGGGCGAGGCGCTCGGCAAGCGGGTCGCGCCACTGGCCTCGTCGCTCGGCGCCTCGCTGGTGCTGCCGTGCGACGTCGAGGACATCGGCTCCGTCGACGGAACGTTCGCGGCCATCCGCGAGGCCTGGGGCACGCTGGATTTCGTCGTGCATGCCATCGGCTTCTCGGACAAGAACGAGCTGAAGGGGCGCTACGCCGACACGACGCGCGAGAATTTCACGCGCACGATGGTCATCTCGGCCTTCTCCTTCACCGAGGTCGCCAAACGTGCGGCCGTGCTGATGCCGGCGGGCGGATCGCTGCTCACGCTGACCTACGGCGGCTCGACGCGGGTCTCGCCGAACTACAACGTCATGGGCATCGCCAAGGCCGCGCTGGAGGCGAGCGTGCGCTATCTTGCGGCCGATCTCGGGCCACAGGGCATCCGCGTCAACGCGCTCTCGCCCGGTCCCGTCCGGACCCTGGCCGGCGCCGGGATCGCGGACGCCCGTGCGATGTTCACGTTCCAGACGCGGCACGCGCCTCTGCGGCGTCCCGTGAAGCTGGAGGAGATCGGCGGCAGCGCGATGTACTTCGTCTCCGACCTCTCGTCCGGCGTGACCGGCGAGGTGCATTTCGTCGACAGCGGCTACCACGTGATCAACATGCCGCGGACCGAGGATCTGAGGCCCGACCTCGCCGGCGAGAGCCAGCGCGAGGCCGCGGAATAGCATGAGGCCAGATCGACGACTGGTGATCGGCGGCCTGGCCGGCCTGCTGGCGGCCAGCCGGGCCGTCGCATTGCCCGAGCCCGACACCGTCGCCTCGGAACTCGCCAATGCGACGCTCGAACTCGACGGCCGGATCGTGCTGGGAAACCGGCGGGGCGACGTCATCCTGGTCGAGTTCTTCGACTACAATTGTCCGTTCTGCCGGCAGTCGGCGCGCGACGTGCGGCAATTGCTCGCCGGCGACCGCGAACTGCAATACGTGCTCGTCAACTACGCCGTGCTCGGCCCGCCCTCGATCGAGGCGACCCGGGTGGCGCTCGCCTTCTCCATGCAGAAGCCGACAGGCTACCTGCCCCTGCACGAGGCGCTGTTCGCGGCCCGCGGCACCGTGGGCGCCGAGCGGGCGGTCGCCGCCGCCGAGAGCCTCGGCGCCGAGCGTCGCCGGCTGATCCGGGACGCCGACTCGGATCGCGTGACGGCCGCCATGAACGCGATGCTGCGGCTGGGCGAGGCGCTCGGGCTCGACGCGACGCCGTCCTACGTCATCGGCACGGAGGCGCTACAGGGCTTCGTCTCTCTGGCCGAGAAGCGGCAGATCCTCGCTGATTTCCGCCGATGCGAGCGGGTATCCTGCTGATATTGCTTGCATTGACCATGATCACGACGCATCGTCGCACAGGTTCCTGGGCGTGGGGACCCGTCTGGAGCGAGCGCCGGTGATCCGCCATCTCAACCCTGCGACATACGCGCGTACGCCGTGGAAGAACGGCGGCGGGACCAGTACCGACATCGCCTGGCTGCGCGAGGACGACGCGGTCGCGGACCCCTGGAGCGGCGTGATCTGGCGATATGGGCGGACACGCATCGAGACGCCGGGGGCGTTCTCGCATCATCCCGGCCTGTCGCGGCTGATTGCCGTCGTCGAAGGCAAGGGCCTCGTCCTGAATGTCGCCGACGGCGGGTCGATCGATCTCCGCCAGCCTTTCACGCCCGGGCGGTTTTCCGGGGAGCAGAGGGTTTCGAGCATGCTGGAGGCGGGCCCTGTCGGTGTCGTGAACCTGATGGGCGACGCCGAACGCGCGCGCATCGACCTGGTGTTCGCAGAGCCCGGCAGCACCACCGAAACCACGGAGACGACCACGATCGTTCATGCGATCGGCGGGCCGGCGCAGCTCAAGGTGGCGGGTGCGACGCTGCATCTGGCGGATGATGCGGCGCTGGAAATCCGCGATCCGAAATCGCTGAGGGTCACGATCGTCTCGGGCCGCGTGGCTGTCGCCTCCGTCGGCGTCACGCAGGGCTGACGGCAGGGCCGGCTTCGAGACCCGTACGCCGGCGCCGCGGATCGGGAAGGGGTACGGCCGCAACGAGCGCGCGCGTGTAGGGATGCTCGGGACGCCTCAGGATGTCGTCGGTCGGCCCGGCCTCGACGACACGCCCCCTGTGCAGGACCAGAACCCGCTCGGTCAGGTGGCGAACGACCGACAGATCGTGACTGATGAACAGATAGGCGAGGCCGCGCGCCCGGCGGAGGTCGTCGAGAAGGTTCAGGATCTGGGCCTGGATCGAAACGTCGAGCGCGGAGACCGCCTCGTCGGCGATCACCAGTTCGGGGCCGGTGACGAGCGCGCGCGCGATCGCGATCCGCTGCCGCTGCCCGCCCGAGAACTGGTGCGGGTAGCGGTGAACCAGGCCGGATTCGAGGCCGACGGATTCGAGGGCGTCCGCCACACGCCGCCGTCGCTCGTCCTCGCCGAGCTCCGGCATCAGGGCGCGCAGCGGCTCGTCGACGATCCGTCCGACGCGATGCCTGGGGTCCAGCGAGCCGTAGGGGTCCTGCAGGACGATCTGAAACCGGCGGCGGAGGCGGCGGAGGTCGCCTGCACCGAGAGCGGCGAGGTCCTTCCCGTCGAACAGCACCCGCCCCGCGGTCGGCCGGTCGAGGCCCATGGCCAGCCTGGCGAGCGTCGATTTTCCGGATCCCGACTCGCCGATCAGGCCGACGCTTTCGCCCCGGCCGACCGAGAGCGAGACGTCGTCGAGCGCGGATGTCCGCACCGCCTGTCCGAAGAGCCTTGAACGTGCTCCGCCATACGATCGCGACAGGCCGATCAGCTGCAGCAGCGGCCGGCCATCGTTCGCCGCGATTGGTGACGTGGCCAGCACCTCCGACCGGAAGGCGACGGGTGCCTCGCCGGCACGATGACAGGCTGTCGCATGGCCCGGGTCGATCTCGACGAGCGGCGGCGGCTGCCCGCAGACCGGCAGCGCCAGCGGACAGCGCGGCTCGAACACGCAAGGGGGACGCGGGAGACCGGCTGCCGGCACCTGGCCCGGGATGGTCGCGAGCCGGGCGAGCCGCGGCACGTCGCGGCCGCGAGGTGGCATCGCGGCGAGGAGCCCGCGGGTATAAGGGTGTCCGACACGGCGGAAGATCGAAGCCGTCGACCCCTGCTCGACGACGCGGCCGTGGTACATCACTGCCATGCGATCGGTGGTTTCGGCAATGACCCCA
>CAZVMY010000353.1:0-3619 GCA_964628955.1 uncultured Methylocystis sp. | reverse complement strand
ATCGCCACAGAATCCGCGAGCGTGTTGATCTCGCCGTCCTGCCGCAGGTGGCGTCGGATCAGGTCTTGAAGCGACGCCGACGCGAAGAAGAACTCCTGCCGCAGCCGCAGTTCCTGTCCGGCAGGAGTCTCGTCGCTCGGATAGAGCACCTTCGAGATCGCCTCGGCGCGGGTGCGCTGGGCCAACGCTCCGACATGGTCGCCCTGGTTGAAGGCATCGAGGCTCAGCGGGTCGGTCGCCCGCGCCGACCAGAGCCGCAACGTGTTGACGTGCCGGCCGCCCCAGCCGACCACGGGCGTGTCGTAGGCGACGGCGTCGACGGTCTCTGCGGGCTGCCAGACATAGCGGCTGTTGCCGTCGGCGGCCTGGATCGAATCGACCGCGCCGCCGAACCCGATCTGGTAGGCAACCTCCGGCCGCTCGAACTCCCAGGGGTTGCCGAACGAAAGCCAGTCCTCGGGATACTCGCGCTGCCAGCCATCCTTCAGCGTCTGCCGGAACAGGCCGTGATCGTAGCGGATGCCGTAGCCGTGCGCGGCGATCGACAGCGTCGCCATGCTTTCCATGAAACAGGCCGCGAGCCGCCCGAGACCGCCATTGCCGAGCGCCGCATCCGGCTCGATGGTCCGCAAACGGTCGAGGTCGACGCCGAGTTCGGCCAGCGCCAGTCGCATCGCCTCCGTGAGCCCGAGATTGGTCATCGAACTGAACAGCAGGCGGCCGATCAGGAATTCGAGCGAGAGATAATAGACGCGCTTGCGGTTCGCCGCGTAGGTGGCGCGGGTCGACGCCATCCAGCTCTCGACGATGCGGTCGCGGACCGCGTAGGCGGTGGCGAGAAACCAGTCCCGGTCACTGGCGACCGTCGGCCCCTTGCCGACCTGGTACAGCAGCTTCGCGAGCACGGCCTCACGCAGCGCCACGACCAGGGCGCGGTCCTGGCCGGGAGTCCCGGCGGTCGACCGGGCCGCCTGTTCGTCGAGAACCGTTTCCGCCTGCATCGCTACTCCCCGCCTGGCGCGGCACCTTCCCCGGCTTCGCTGCCGGTGGCAAGCGCGGTGCCGGTCAGAACCAGCGTCTCGGCCAGTCGCCGGGCGCGGTGACGCGATGGTAGAGCCAAGCGAACGTCACCAGTGCCAGCGCCCCGGGAAGCACCGGGAACGCGACGAACAGCCACGGCAACTGCAAGGTCGGCACGAGCAGGGCGTTGATGCCGGCCGGCGGGTGCAGCGCGTCGCAGAGCTGCATTGCGCCGATCGCAAGGCCGACGGCGAGCGCGGCCGGCCACGGCCCGCCGCCGATCAGGTTGAGCACGACGAGCCCTGCGAGCGCCGAAAGCAGATGGCCGAGCACGACGTTGCGCGGCTGCGCCTGCGGACTGGCCGGAGCCGCCATCACCAGCACGATCGAGGTCGTGAACGGAACCGCCGCGAGAGTCTGACCGGACAGTTCCGCCAATCCGACCATGAGTCCGATGCCGAGTCCGCCGCCACAGGCGGTGATCGCCGCGCGTCGCACTCGGCCGGCGTCAGGCAAAATCGAGCTGCACTTTCATCGCCCGGCTGCGGTCGCCGGCAAGCTCGAAGGCGCGGACCGCCTCGGCGACCGGGATGACCGCGCTGAGCAGCGGCCTGGGGTCGATGGCGCCGCTGGCGAGGAGCGCCACTGCCCATCCGAACTCCTCGTGGAACCGGAACGTCCCCTTCAGCGCGATCTCCTTCGCCACGATCGCATTGATCGACAGCGTGACGTCGCCACCTAGTCCGAGCTGGACGATGGTGGCGCCGGCGCGCGCCGCGGCGATCGCGCCCTCCAGCGCCCGGCCATTGCCCGAGGCTTCGAACACGACGTCGAAATAGCCCTTGTCGGCGCCGTAGCCGGCGAGGGCGGCAGGCTCGGCGGCCACGTCGATCGCCCGGTCCGCGCCGAGCCTGATCGCGGTCGCCAGCGGGGCGGCCGCGACGTCGGTCACGACGATTTCGATCGCACCGGCCCAGCGCGCGGCGAGGATGGTCAGGGCGCCGATCGGCCCGCATCCCGTGACGAGAACCTTGCGCCCGGCCAGATCGCCGGCCTGCTTGACTGCATGCAGGCACACCGCGAGCGGCTCCGAAAAGGCGAGGATCTCCAGCGCCGCCGCTTCGGGAGCCGCGACGGCCCGCTCGGCCTCGCAGACGAGCATGTCGCGGAACCCGCCGTGGACATGGGGAAACCGCATGGCGCTGCCGAAGAAGCGCATGTCGAGACAATGATGCGGCTGCCCGGACCGGCAGTAGCGGCAGGCGCCGCAGGGCAGGCTCGGGTTGACGGCGACCTTGGAGCCGATCGCCGGACCCTGGACGCCGTCGCCGAGCGCTGCGACCGTGCCTACGATCTCGTGGCCGAGGATCATGGGTTCGCGCAGCCTGACAGTGCCGAAGCCGCCATGATGATAATAATGGAGGTCTGAGCCGCAGATGCCGCCACGCGCGATCCGCACCGCGATCTCACCTGGCCCGGGCATGGCCTCGTTCCGGCTTTCGACCCGCAGGTCGTGCGGCGCATGGATCACGACCGTGCGCATCTGGCCCCGTACCCCCTCGACCGCCGCCACTGGCGCCGCCGTCGTTTCCCGATAGCCTAGCGGTCTGGGCCGGTCCTGCGCCAGCCACTTATTGGGGAACGGCGACATGACCAGCGAATCCTTCCGGCTCGACGGGCGCGTCGCCCTCGTCACCGGTTCGAGCCAGGGCATCGGTCTTGCTCTCGCCGCCGGTCTCGGCCGCGCAGGCGCTCGGATCGTGCTGAACGGTCGCGACCCGGAAAAGCTTGCGGCCGCAGCGTCCGGTCTGCGCGACGCCGGCCTGACGGTGCACATCGCCCCGTTCGACGTGACCGACCCCGAGGCTGTCGGCGCCGGGATTTCCGCGGTCGAGGCGGAGGCGGGGCCGATCGACATCCTCGTCAGCAACGCCGGCATCCAGCGCCGTGCGCCGCTCGAGGACTATCCGGTCGCCACCTGGCGGGAGATCACGGCGGCCAATCTCGACAGCGTCTTCCTCGTCGGCCAGGCCGTGGCGCGGCGGATGATTCCGCGCGGACGGGGAGCCATCGTCAACGTCTGCTCGGTGCAGTCGGAGCTCGGCCGTCCCGGGATCGCGCCTTACGCCGCGACCAAGGGAGCGGTGAAGATGCTCACCAAGGGTATGGCGATCGACTGGGGGAAGCACGGCATCCGCGTCAATGGCCTCGGTCCCGGCTATTTCCGGACGCCGCTGAACGCTGCGCTCGTCGCCGACGCAGCGTTCTCCGATTGGCTGACGCGCCGGACCCCGCTCGGCCGCTGGGGCGACGTCGAGGAACTCGTCGGCGCAACCGTCTTCCTCGCCTCCGACGCGGCGAGCTTCGTGACCGGCCACGTGCTCTACGTCGACGGCGGGGTCACGTCGCAGCTGTAGACGTTCACGTCTGCGGGCATGCCGCGTCCTACGCCGCCCTGTCCCGCGTCTGATAATCCTTGACGTCGGCGAAGCGGATCGCCGGCCAGCGCTCGGCCTCGTAGCGGAGCGAGAATTCGGTGGACGCCATGAAGACCGGCGCGCCGTCGAGATCGGCCGCGATGGCGTCGCGGTGCCGGGCC
>CAZVMY010000352.1:0-3620 GCA_964628955.1 uncultured Methylocystis sp. | reverse complement strand
CCGCATCCACGGCACCAACGAGCCGCACACCATCGGCCAGGCGGTGTCGTCGGGCTGCATCCGGATGCGCAACGAGGATGTCATCGATCTCTACGACCGGGTACGCCTGGGCACGAGGGTCGTCGTGATCTGAGCGGGTTGCGCGCGGAGAAAGCGACCACGTACGAAAAAGGCCGGGAACGTCCCCGGCCTTTTCCTTCAGATGTGCGATGGCTTCAGGCCCAGTCGCCGCCACCCATATCGCCGCCGCCGAAGTCCCCGCCCATGTCCGAATTGTCGTAGGACGCGTCCTGATAGCCGGCCTGATCATGGGCCGGATCGGCGAAGTTGGACGTGTCCGCCGCCGGGGCCGCCTCGGGAGCCGCCTGCGGGCCGGTTGCCGCCTGCGCCGCACCGTTGTTGCCGCCGAACGCACTGCTGAGCGCATTCGCCGCCATCATGCCGCCAGCGACACCCACCGCGGCCGCGGCGGCGGTGCCGAGGAAGCCCATGCCGCCACGCTGCGCCGGCTGCTGGCCGCCCCAGGGACCGCCAGGCTGCGCCCCGCCCCAGGGGCCGGGCTGCTGCTGACCGGGCTGAGGGCCACGCTGCATCGGCATCTGCGGCACGCCGCCACGGCCGAAGCCGCCCTGCGGCGCCTGCTGCTGCGGCGCCGGGCGCTGCTGCCCCCCGCCGAACAGCCCGGACAGGAAGCCGCCGCTATGCTGCGGCGCCTGCTGGCGCTGCTGTTCGACCTCGGCCTGGAGCTGCTCGACCTGCTGCGCCAGGTTGGTCAGCGCCTGCTCCTGCGCATAGATCGACTGCGCCATCACGTAGGGCGCATAAGGCTGGTTGCGGATCAGTTCCGCGATAAACCGTTCGGCCTCCGGGTCACGCGGACCGTTCGCGGTATTGCGAAGGCGGTCGAAGATACCGGAAATGATATCGCGCTCCTGCGGGGTCATACGTTCTCCTCCAAAAAATGAAGTGGGCTGTCGCGACCACATCGACCATAAAGATGGGGCTCTGCCGAGAGAAGTTCAGCAGCGGCGCGGATTAAATTTCGGCAACACTCCGGCGCACGACCAAAGAGGCGCTGGCGTACGATACGCCGCCCTTCGATCGCATCTTCTCACTCCTGCAGCACCGTCTCGGTGACCGCCTGATCGTCCGCGAGGCGGCGATCGGGTGCGAGACCACGCTGGCCGAGCGCGTCGTGATACGCCGCGACCGCCTCGCGCGGGGTCAGCGCCGCTTCCACGACCGCCCGCATCAGGCGAAGCAGGTCGACGGGGCTTTCGGCGAGGTTGATCTTGCGCCCGAACAGCGCCACCCAGGCACCGGCGTCGGCGGCCTGGCGCAGCAACTCGAACGTGTCGCGCGCGGTCCCGCGGCCTCCGCCGAGGATGCCGACCGGCACCGACGGGTCGAACCGCGCAAGCTCCCGCATCGGCCGGGCGCCGAAGAACGGCATCTTGAGGAACAGTGGACGCTCGGCCCGCGTGAGCCCCGAAAGGGTCCGCATGATCATGTCGTTCACGAAGTCCGGAACGTCGCCCGGCGCGAGGCCGCAGTCGACGTTCGGCGTGAACACCTCCAGGAAATGCCGCATCCCGACCGCCTCGGCCTCGGCCCGGAACACGCGATAGGCTTCGAGCGCCGCATGGTCACGGTCGAGGTCGTTGACGAAGGTGATCGAATACAGGCCGAGGTCGCAGAACGCCCGGACCCGCGACGGCGCCGCGCTGCGGAACGGTCGCGAGGCGATGGTCTCGAAGCGACCGCCGCGCGGCAGCCAGATGTCGGTCGTGTCGTTGAGGCGCACCGCCGGCGTCACCGATCCGCCCGAAAACAGGCCCTCGGCCGTCAGCGCCTCGGCGTTCGATGCCGACATCAGCAGGATGTCGACGTGCCCCGTCGCGTGAACGGCGCGCATCGCTGCCTGATATTCGGCCCGCGTCTTCCAGACCGAACCCGGCCGGCCCAGCGCATCGCGCACGGGACCGCCGCCGGTGATCGCGTTCGCCATGTCGGCGTCTTTGGCGTCCGCGATGACGAAGTCGGTCCGGGTCGCCGCGCCCGCGACGATCCGGGCGAGCTTGTCGTCGAGACGGGAGCGCGTGGAGGGGGAATGGTCGGAGGTCATGCCGGGTCACCGCGAAGGCGTGAGTACCGGCGGAATAAAGCACGTGCGGACGATCGCCCGCACGTGCTTTGTCGATCGAAGACGCGGAGCGGCGTCTACTTGATCAGGCCGAGGGCTTTGAGGCTGGTGTCGAACGACAGGGTCGCGATCACGGTGTCGCCGCACCAGCGCGACCTGCCGCCGTTGGAGATGCCGCGCGGATCGCCGGAGACGGTGAAGCAGTCGCGCTGCGACAGGTCGGTGCCGTGATAGCGCACGTCGAGCGACACGGTGCTCTTGTAGCTGTAGGTTACGCCAACGTTCCAGTAGTTGTACTCGGGGATGAGGATGTTGCCGAGCAGGGCGTTGGTGCGACCGAAGAAGTAATGCGCGAACTCGCCCGAGATGGAGAAATCGTTCGGTAGGACAATCTTGGCCGTCCCGGAAAGATACGTCCCGTAGGCACCGCTGTTGAGATAGTTGGGAGCATAGTAGACATTGGCGCCGACCGTTACCATGTCGTTCCAGGTGTAGGACACCTTGGCGAGCGGCTCGATGTAGTCGGTGTCGCGCACCGAGAACGGGACGCCGCCGAGCGCCGCGCCGGCCGGGCCCGACACGGGCGTCGTGCCGACGGCGAAGAGCTGCTTCTCGTTGGGATAGAAATAGTAGGTCGCGCCGAAGTCGAAGGACAGCGGGCCCCAGGTCGGGCGGATGCCCCAGATGATGTCGAACTCACCGGCCGGCCGGGTCGGCAGGTCGAGCGAAGCCATGAACGCCCCGACATAGAAGATGTCGTACGACAATTCCGCAACGCCCTGGACGCCGACGCTCCTGTCCGTCTGCGAGACGCCGCGGAAGTTGTAGTCGGTCACGAAGCGCGTGCCGAACGTCAGGTTCCACGGTGACGGAGGCGGCTCCACCACCACGGGCGTCTTCTTACCAGGAACGTCGGCGGCATGCGCCGCGCCGGCGATGAGCAGGGCGGCAGCAGTCAGACCCAGGAACTTCATCGTGAAAACCCCCTATGACCTGCACCGGAGGCTAGTTGGGGCCGTCGATCACATCGACGTCATAGTTTGGGCAAGCTGCTGCAAGTTTATGCAAACAAAGCGATTTCGCTCACTGAAATCCGGCCTGTTGCAAGAATGTGACTAAATCCAGCCAGCCGGAGAAGCGACCTCAGCGGATCATCTGATAGGCGGGCAAGGTCAGGAAATCCGCGAATTCGGGCGCCAGCGAAAGCTCCTTGAACAGGGACGTCGCCTCGGGGAATCGACCACCAGCGAAAGCTGCCTCGCCGATCTCGCCCTTGACGCGCGTCATCTCCTCGTCGAACACGCGCTCGAAGAACCCGGGCGTGACCTTGATGCCGTCTTCCAGCGTCACGCCGTAGCGTACGAACTGCCAGATCTGTGCGCGGCTGATCTCGGCGGTCGCCGCATCCTCCATCATGTTGTAGATCGGCACGGCGCCGCGGCCGCGCAGCCAGGCCTCCATGTACTGGACGCCGACG
>CAZVMY010000351.1:2045-3635 GCA_964628955.1 uncultured Methylocystis sp. | reverse complement strand
CCCTCGGGTTCGCCGGCCTTTCCGGCCGTGCGTATGCTGGTTCAGGCTGCGAGACGACGCACGGCCGCCACGCGGAATCGGTTGGCCACGAAGGCGCTGTCGGTCAGGCAAGCATTGCCGGCGGGATTGCCGCCGGTCACGTGGTAGTCGGAGAAGGCGGCACTCTGGTTGACGAAGATGCCGCCCACGAGGTTCGCCGACAGCGACACCGCGCCATGCGCGAAGGCATCCTCGGCCTTCCTCAGAACCTCGGGATCGGTCGCGTAGACCGCCGCAGTGATCGCGCCATGGGTGCGCGCGGACCGGCTCGCGATCCACAGCGCCTCGTCGGTGGAGGGCGTGCGCACCACGAAGGCGATCGGCCCGAAGCGCTCGGCGAGATAGGCCGCCTCGTCCTTGGCCGCGACCATGACGATCAGCGGCGTCGCGGTCCGCGGAGGACCGTCCGAGGTCACGCTGTCGCGCACGACCCGGCCCAGCGTGCGCGCCTCGGCGATCCGCGCCAGCGTCGCGGGGTTCTGGACCGCGCCCAGCACCGCTCCCGCCCGGCCCGAATCCGACAGCAGCCGGTCGACCGCATCGGCGATGCCCTGCGCGACCTCGTCCGCCGACTTGCGGCCCTCGTCCGTCTCGATACCGGTTTCCGGCACGAAGAGATTCTGCGGCGCGGTACACATCTGGCCGCTGTAGAGCGACAGCGAGAAGGCAAGATTGTCGCACATCCCCTTGAAATCATTCGTGCCGTCGATCACCACGGAGTTGACGCCCGCCTCCTCGGTGAAGAGCAGCCGGCTGCCGGCGTGCTCGCGCAGCCAGCGGCCGAAGGCCTGACCGCCCGTGAAGTCGATGATCGCGACCTCGGGGTGCAGCGCGAGGTCCTGCGTCACCGGATCGCCGATCGTGTCGGGCGCGAGCAGCACCACGTCGGGCGAGAACCCAGCCTCGGCGAGAACGGCGCGCGCGATTTCGACCGTGATCGCGAGCGGCAGGATGGCCGCCGGATGCGGTTTGACGATGACCGTGTTGCCGGTGGCGAGGCTTGCGAACAGCCCGGGATAGGAATTCCAGGTTGGAAAAGTCGCGCAGCCGATGACGAGCGCGATGCCGCGCGGCACGATGCGGAACTGCTTGTCGAGACGCAGCGGGTCGCCGCGTCCTTGCGGCTTCTCCCAGCGAACCTCGGCCGGAACCCGCGCCATCTCGGCATGGGCATAGGCGACGGCTTCCAGGCCGCGGTCCTGCGCATGCGGTCCGCCCGCCTGGAACGCCATCGGGAACGCCTGGCCGGTGGTGTTCATCACGGCGTTGGCGATCTCGAAACTGGCCTTGTTCAGGCGCACGAGAATCTCGGCGCAGACGCCGACACGCGTCGTCGGCGCAGCCGCCGCCCAGGCGCCGGCCGCCTTGCCGGATGCCTCGATCAGACTTTCCACGGGGAGTTGCGGATAGGTGACGTCGAGCCGGCGTCCGAACGGCGAATGCTCGTCGCCGACGAAGGTCGCCGTGTCCATGGCGAGGTCGAAACGCTTGCCGAAGTCGAAACGCTTGCCGAGGCGCAGCGCATAGGCCGCATCACCGTCGGCCTTGGCC
>CAZVMY010000351.1:0-1945 GCA_964628955.1 uncultured Methylocystis sp. | reverse complement strand
GTCGAAACGCTTGCCGAGGCGCAGCGCATAGGCCGCATCACCGTCGGCCTTGGCCGTCTCGCCGTAGATCTTGCCGGACGGCGTTTCGGGAAAGGCGCTCCAGTAGACGCGGGTCCGGGCAGCGTCCACGGCCTGCGACACCAGATCGGCATGGCGCTGCCAGAAATCGGTCACGGCGTCCTCCCCGGACAGTCTGAACGTGGCGGCTCGCGTCCGCTCTTGAACCTCAAAATATATTGACCGTCCGTTCAGTCAATGGCAAAAATCACGGCAACGAACAGACGCCGCATCGATGCGGCGCGGTGCCGGGAGGTGCCTTTGAGCGAGCATGACCGCCCCGGTGCGGGCGTCGACGGGAGCCCCGTGCGCGACGAGCGCAGCGGCGGCATCATGCGGATCACGTTCGATCGCGCCGAAAAGATGAACGCCTTCGACGACACGATGCATCGCCGCACGCGTCGGGCGCTCGAACGGGCCGCCTCCGACGACGCGATCCGGGTGGTGGTGCTGACCGGCAGCGGCCGCGCCTTCTGCGCCGGGCAGGACCTCGGCGACCGCGTGGCGGTCACCCGCGGCCAGCCGGTCGATCTCGGCGCCACGGTCGAGGCCAACTGGAACCCGCTGATCCGCCTGATCCGCACGATGCCGAAACCGGTTTTGGCGGCGGTGAACGGTGTGGCGGCGGGCGCCGGGGCCAATCTCGCGCTGGCCTGCGACATCGTCGTGGCTGCCCGCTCCGCCCGCTTCATCCAGAGCTTCGCGAAGCTGGGGTTGATCCCCGACGCCGGCGGCACCTGGGCCCTGCCGCGGCTGATCGGCGATGCCCGGGCGCGGGCTATCGTCATGCTGGCCGAGCCGGTCACGGCCGAGCAGGCGGCCGACTGGGGCATGATCTGGAAGGTCGTCGACGACGAGGCGCTGGGCCCCGAGATCGACCGGCTGGCGGCGCATTTCGCGGCGGCGCCGACGCAGGGGTTCGCCCTGCAGAAACAGGCGTTCCTCGCCTCCGCCACGAACGGACTGGACGCACAGCTCGACCAGGAGCGCGACCTGCAGCGCGCGGCCGGCTTCACGCCGGACTATGCCGAGGGCGTGACCGCGTTCCTCGCGAAACGAACACCAGTCTTCACGGGGCGACCGCGATGAACGACGTGACGGACGGCCTGACGGCCGGCGCGATCGCGAAGCGCAGCGCCGAGGCGATGTGGGCCGAGGATCGCGCGAGCCGCGGCCTCGGCATGGCGCTCGAAGCCGTGGGTCCCGGCAGCGCGCGGCTGACCATGACGGTCGCTCCGACGATGGTCAACGGCCATGGGAGCTGTCACGGCGGCTTCATCTTCGCGCTCGCCGACAGCGCCTTCGCCTTCGCCTGCAACAGCCACAACCAGCGCTCGGTCGCGCAGCACTGCGCGGTGACCTACGTGGCGCCGGCGCGTCTCGGCGACGTGCTGATCGCCGAGGCGGTCGAGCGCCACCGCGCGGAGCGGTCCGGCATCACCGACGTCCGGGTCACGACTTCGCAGGGCACGCTGATCGCGGAGTTCCGCGGCCACAGCCGCACCGTGCCGGGCACGCTCATCTGAAAGGGATCGTCATGCCCGAAGCCTTTCTCGTCGATGGTGTCCGCACCCCTATCGGCCGCTACGGCGGGGCACTCTCCTCCGTGCGCCCGGACGACATGGCGGCGCATGTCATCCGGGCGCTGATGGCGCGGCAGCCGTCCCTGCCGGCGGATGCGGTCGAGGACGTGCTGCTCGGCTGCGCCAACCAGGCGGGCGAGGACAACCGCAACGTCGCGCGCATGGCGGCGCTGCTCGCCGGCCTGCCGGACGGCGTGCCCGGCGCCACGATCAACCGGCTCTGCGGCTCGGGGCTCGATGCGCTGGGTCAGGCGGCGCGCGCCATCCGCGCCGGCGAGGTCCAGGTGATGATCGCGGGCGGCGTC
>CAZVMY010000350.1:0-3640 GCA_964628955.1 uncultured Methylocystis sp. | reverse complement strand
GTCCATGGAGCTTCCTTCGACGAGCCGCAGCGACGGTTGGGACATCTGACGATTCCTTATGGCACGCGTCGCGGCGTCGCGACAGCGCTTCCAATGTACACAATATGTTCCTGTTCACAAGCCCGTCTGTTCACGTTTGTTCGCGTTCGAGACGCTCGAGAACCCTGGCTGCGAGCCGGAGCAGGGCGCGGTCGGTGCCGGGCCCGGCCAGGAGGGAGACGCCGATCGGCGCGCCCTCGCGCGAAGCCAGCGGCAGGGTCAGCTGCGGCAGTCCGGCGAGACCCGCGATACAGGTCAGCCGCAACGCACGGTTGCGAAACGCATCGAGCGCATCCTCGGGCGTCGACAGCAGCGGCGCGGTGTCGGGCATCGTCGGCATGACGAGGACACGGCCGCCAAGCCACGTCGTCAGCGCGTGGCGGAACGCGCCGCGCACGGCGGAATCGGCCGCGAGGTCTGCGGGATCGAGCGCCGCCGCGAACGCGAAGCGCTCGCGCACGCCCGGCCCGAGCGGCGGCCGGAACCGGAGGATGAAACCGCCGTGCGCGTGCCACGCCTCCGCGGCCTGGCAGCGGCGGAACGTCCAGTAGAGCGTGTCGAGCCCCGGGCCCGGCAGCGGCTCGACCGGCGCGGCGGATCCCAGCGCCGCCGCGACGCCGCGCAGCGTTGGTTCCACCGCGTCGCGCACGACGGCTTCGAGCTGGTCGAGCACGTCCGCGGCGAGCACAGCGCCGACCGGCGGCGCGCCGGTGTCCTCCGGCAGCAGCACGTCGCCGACCGCCGTCATGACGCCGACGTCGCGCGCGAACCAGCCGACGGTGTCGAACGACGGCGCGAGCGGCATCGTCCCTGCGATGTCGATCACGCCATGCGTCGGCCGGAGGCCGAACAGGCCGCAATAGGATGCGGGACCGCGGACCGAGCCGCCCGTGTCGGAACCGAGGCCGATGTCGGCGAGGCCGTTCGATACGGCGGATGCCGAGCCGGACGACGACCCGCCGGGAATCCGGTCCGGCGCGGCGCCGTTCACCGGCGTCCCGAAATGCGCGTTCTTGCCGTTCAGCGAATAGGCGAGCTCGTCGGTGACGGTCTTGCCGACGAAGCGGGCGCCCGCGCCGAGCAGCCGCGCAACGACCGGCGCATGGGCTGTCTTCACCCCCGAGAGAGCCAGCATGTGGGGGCTGCCGCAACCGGTCGGAAAGCCTGCGACGTCGAAGATGTCCTTCACGGCGAGGGTGAGGCCACGCAGCGGTCCCGCGGCGGCTTCCGCCACGGTGACCGGCGGATACGGGACGAAGCACAGGGCGGGATCATCGGGGACGAGCATCGGAAGCACCTCGGCGGCGGCACGCTGATCAGACGTGCAGGCCGCCTGATTCTCAACTCCTTTTCGTGGCTCGCACCGGCCAGGACGCGCGGCGGGGGACGGACCGGAACGACCCTTTGCCTTCCGTCCCGCGCTCGACTATGCCCTGCCGGAACGAGGAGAGCCGTCGATGTCCATCAAGCGTCTTCATGTCGGTCCGCGCATGTCGCAGATCGTGGTCCACAACGGAACGGTCTATCTCGCCGGTCAGGTGGCGCAGAACGCCGGCGGTCAGAGCGTCGCCGCGCAGACGACGGACATCCTCGCGACGATCGACCGGTTGCTCGCCGAGGCGGGCACCGACAAGTCGAAGCTGCTGTCGGCCACGATCTGGCTGGCCGACATGGGCACGTTCCAGGAGATGAACGGCGTCTGGGATGCGTGGGTGTCGCCCGGCAACACGCCGGCCCGCGCGACGGTCGAGAGCCCGCGCCTCGCGGCCCCGGCCTACACGGTTGAGATCGGCGTTATCGCGGCGGCGTGACGCGCGACGCCCCGAGCGGGCCGCTGCACCGGCTCAGCCCGGCTTCCGGGCCGACAACACGATGGCCGAAGCCAGGTGAAGCTGGGTTTCCATCGGCAGTTTCGCGCAGAACGGTTCGTAGACCATCGCGAGGGGATCGCGCATCAGGTCACGCACCGTCATCTTCTCGAATTTGTTCCGGGTCGAGCGGTCGAGCGCGGCAGACCACATCTGAAACATCCAGCTCACCGTCCAGATCGGATGGGTGGACGGCAGGACGGTCACGTCGGTGATGTCGAGATCGTCTTCGAACAGCCGGCGGATCCCCTGATGCGTGGCGTTGAAGTAGTGGTGAGGGTAGCCGTGATACGGCTGCAGGAAAGGAATGGCGCAATAGAGCTGCCCGCCGGGCTTCAGCACTCTCGATATCTCGCGCGCGCAGGCGAACGGATCACGCACGTGTTCGAGCACCGCCACGGATATGACGGCGTCCATGCTCTCGTTCACGAACGGCAGATGCTCGCCGACGCCGATGATGTCGGTGCTGTCGTAGTCGACGATCTCGAAGTTGATCACGTTGGGATAGTAGACGTCACGCCGACCCGCGCCGCAGTCGAGGACCAGCCCGTCGGGGTAGCGCTCGATCAGTGACAATCCGTTGAGGTCGTAGCCGTTCGACGAGACGTTCGCGGTATCCTCGACACGGGTCTCACTCCTCAGGTCCGCCGTCAGGAAGTCCAGTTTGCCGGCCCGGTCCAGATGGGGAAGATCGGTCCGCAGATAGGGCCGAACCCGGGCCATCTTCGCCGCGCGCATCTCGGCCACCTTGCCCGCGAGACTGATGCGGCGGCGTTCGGCGTGCCCGAACACGTCGAAATGATGACGCCCCGACCGGAACTGGCCGGCATCGACCGCCCGTCGCACGTCGGGGTTGTTCTCGAGATATCCCGTCTCGTCGAAGGTCGCCGGCGTCGCCGGTGGATTGATCGTCAGTCCGTTCACGGCCGTTCCAGCACCTGACCTTCGAGAACTCTGTTCAGAACCGACACGCGAGGTGGGCGCGCCCGGTCGGGAGACGCCGCAGCGCGCTGCGGTTCTCACCATGACTTTTGAACACCGGCCCGGCTTTTGGCAACCTCGTCGACCCTGGACGAAGAATCAGGCCACCGCCTGTTTCACCGCCTCGACGAGCTGTTTCAGCGAATACGGCTTGGGCAGGAAGGCGAAGTCTTCCGCGTCCGGCAGGTTCTTCTTGAACGCCTCCTCCGCGTAGCCGGAAGCGAATACGAACTTGTAGGAGTAGCCGCGCTTCTTGAGTTCCGACAGCAGGGTCGGGCCATCCATCTCCGGCATCACGACGTCGGAGACGATGAGCTCGATCTTCTGGTCGCCGCGCTCGATGATGTCGAGCGCCTCGACGCCTGAGCCCGCCTCCAGCACGGTGAAGCCGCGCGAGCGCAGCGCCCGGCCGCCGAACGCGCGGACCGCTTCCTCATCCTCGACGAGCAGGATGGTGCCCTGCCCGGTCAGGTCCTGCATCTGACCCTTGCCGTCCTCGACCCTGGGCGCGAGCTCCTCGGGAAGCGGAATGTGCCGGGGCAGGAAGATGCGGAACGTCGTGCCCTTGCCGGGCGTCGACTCGCAGAAGACGAAGCCGCCGGTCTGCTTGACGATGCCATAGACCGTCGAAAGCCCCAGCCCCGTGCCTTTCCCGACCTCCTTGGTGGTGAAGAACGGCTCGAAGATCTTTCCCATCGTCTCGGGCGACATGCCGGTGCCGGTGTCCGTCACCTCGACGAGCACGTATTCCG
>CAZVMY010000349.1:0-3645 GCA_964628955.1 uncultured Methylocystis sp. | reverse complement strand
GCCGTGCATATCTGCTACGGCTACGGCATCAAGGCCAACATCGACTGGAAAGCGACGCTCGGCGAGCGCTGGCGCCAGTACGAGGAGATCTTCCCGGCGATCGCGAGGAGCCGGATCGATCAGGTCTCACTTGAATGCCGGAACTCGAAGGTGCCGCTGGAGCTGATCGGTCTGCTGAAGGGCAAGGACGTGCTGGTCGGCGCGATCGACGTGGCGTCCACCGCGATCGAGAGCCCGGACGAGGTGGACGCGACGATCCGCGCCGCGATGGCCTACGTGCCGCCGGAGCGGCTCTACCCCTGCACCAACTGCGGCATGGCGCCGATGGCGAGCCCGGTCGCCTACGGCAAGCTCGCGGCGCTGGCGGCGGGTGCGGCGATCGTGAAGCGGGAGATCGGGGGGTGATTGCCTTTCGGCTGAGGTTTGGGCTACAATGTAGCCCAGATGGAGGAGAGGCCGATGGGCGAGAATGCGGTAGTCCGGGCGCGGATCGACGAACGCGTGAAGGCAGAGGCGGCCGCGGTTCTGGGCGCGATGGGGCTCACGCTGTCCGACGCCGTTCGGCTGATGATGATGCGGATTGCGTCGGAGAAGGCGCTGCCCTTCGATCTCGTGAAGCCGAACGAGGAAACGGTCGCGGCGATGCTCGCGGCACGACGGGGTGACGTGATCGAGGTCGGCCCGCCCGGGCGGCTCCTCGCGAGCCTCGATGCGGACGATTAGATACACGTCCCGCTTCAGGCGGGACTACAAACGCGAAAAGTCCGGTCGCCACGGGCCGACACTCGATCGCTTGCTGTTGGACGTCGTCGAGTGTCTCGCCCGCGACGAACCACTTCAGAAGCGATACCAAGACCACCCGTTGAGCGGCGAATGGACCGACCATCGGGACTGCCACGTCAAACCCGACCTGGTGCTGATCTACCGCAAGGATGGCGACGACGGGCTCGACCTCGTTCGCCTCGGTTCGCACGGCGAACTCGGCTGGTAGCCGTCGCGTCAGACTTCCGGCTGCGGCGCGGCGGCCGATGGGTGATGTGGCTCTTCCAGAAACACCACCTTGTATCGCCTCACGCCATCCTCATCCGGCATCTCGAACCGCACGCGCGCATGGGTGTCGCGCTTGCCGACGAACACCTCGTCATCGGGAAGGATGATCGACTTCCGATCACCGTCGATCAGCAGGAGCACGCCCGCGTCCTGCTCGATCAGGCGCCGCGACAGGCCGCGCAGCCGGGAATGAAAAGGCTCGCGCCGCCAGGCCGTACGGTGGCCGGGATCGGTGACGACCGACAGCACACCGCCACCGCGAGGCTCCCGGCTGACGATGAAGCGCGCCACCTCCGGTCGCCATTCGAGGCCGAGCGAGGCGTCGTAGTGCCAGTGGCAGAAGTACACCCGGCAGAACTCCGGCCGGGTTGCCCAGATGCCGCAGCCGGCGCCCGGCGTGCAGTGCCGGCACCAGACTCCGGGCGGCTTGTCGTCGACGGGCGGGACCGCGAACAGCTTGCAGCAGAGCGTGCAGGAGCCGCAGCTTTTCCCGGGCACCCGGCCGTCCTGGTACGGCAAGCCGGCGACGGGTTCGCCCACCATCGCGTCACCGCCCGAGCTCAAGACCCGATCGCGCCTCGGCGCGCAGGCCGGCCAGATCGGTCGGATTGGGCGAGCCGTTCTGGGTTCGGGCGTCCCATGCCATGCCGATCGCCTCCAAGGCCCCTCGCGTGATCAGCCTCCCGGTTCGCGCCATTGCATTCTCCCATATCAAAATTCTGCATAGATCTCGAGTATGTTCTTCTCGGGATCGCTGAAGAACAACGTCCGGTGGCGCCAGTCGGGCAGATCGGTCGGTCCCCTCAGGATCGGTACGCCCTTCGCGATCAGGTCCGCATGGCATCGATCCACCGCATCGGGATGCGGCACACGAAAGGCGAGTTGGAGCGATGCGGCGCCGGGTGTCCACGGCCCATCGTCACAGACGCTCCATCGTCCTCGCGGCCGCAAAGTGAGAAGCGTGACGCCGACGCGGAAACTGATCCAGTTTGGGCGATCGGTCTCGACAGCGAAACCCATCGTGTCGCGGTAGAACGCACGTGTCTCGTCGATCCGACTGCAGAGCAGCACGGTATAATCGAGTGTGTCGATTTCGCCGAGGCTCATCCAGCGTCACCGCCCTGGCAGCACCAGCACCGTCGGCCGTGCCGGCAGCGTCTGCTGCGAGACGACCAGCACCGGCGAGGTCTGCGTCTCCACCGCGAAGCGCTCGCGGGCGCGGTCGAGAAAGCGGTTCAGCGTGCCGCTGCCGAAGTAGTGCATCGGGATCATCAGCCGGGCGTGCACGCGGTTGGCGACGTCCATCATGCTGTCCTGGTCCATCGTGTAGTTGCCGTCGACCGGGATGAGCAGCACGTCGACACGGCCCAGCTGCGCAAAATGCTCGGGCAGCAGCGCGTGATGCAGGTGGCCGAGATGCGCGATGCACAGATCGGCCATCTCGAACACGAAGATCGAGTTGCCGTATTCGATCGTGCCGCCCGACCAGTCGCGGATGTTGGTGACGACGTTCCGGATGCGGACGTCGCCGACGTCGAGATCGTGGCGCGCGGGCCCGCCCTCGGGATTCCAGCCCTTCAGGATCTGGCCGATGCCGGGATCGGGATTGACCGAGTAATGCGTATTGTGCGCCCGGTTCATCGTGGCGATCAGCGGCGTCGCGGACGGACGGACGTAATCGTTGTAGTCCGTCGCGATCGTCACGCCGCCGGCGCTCTCGATCAGGAAGGTCGAGTGACCGACGAACGAGAGCCGGACTTCGTTCGCCTGGAGCGCGGCGGGGACGATACTCGGCCTCAGCGATGCCACCTCCGGCTTGCAGCCGGGCTCGCGCTCGGCGGCGGCTGCCGGAAATGCCACAAGGCACGCGACGATCGAAAGCCAGCCGGCGGCGCAACGCATGGGGAGCCTCCCTGTCCAAGCGTCCATGCTAGCGACAATCGTGCCGGAGGCCAGCGGTCACCCTGACGCGGAATGTGGGGCGGCTCGTCTGGCACGAGCGCGGCGAGCGGAACCGCCCCTCCCTCACCCTCCCCGCGAGGGGGAGTGATGCGGCTGGCAGCGGCCCATGAACTCGTTTTCGAGCGCCGGTGACGTTCTCGGGAAGCAACGACGTCGGCCGCCTCCCGCCCCCTCGCGGGGCGGGTAAGGGTGGGGGGCGGTCAAGGGTGGGGCGGGTCCGGGTGCATTTCCCTTGAAGCCGCGCCCGCCGGTTGCTACCTCGCAGGCGCCCTCATCGACATCCGAACGTCTGGAGTCCAGCCCATGTCAGGCCGGCAGTTCATCTATCACATGCGCGGCCTCTCGAAGACCTTTCCAGGCGGAAAGCAGGTGCTGAACAACGTCCACCTGTCGTTCTACCCCGACGCCAAGATCGGCGTGCTCGGCGTCAACGGCTCCGGCAAGTCGACGCTGCTCAAGATCATGGCCGGCATCGACAAGGAGTTCGTCGGCGACGGCTGGGTCGCCGAGGGTGCCCGCGTCGGCTACCTGCCGCAGGAGCCGCAGCTCGATACCGCGCTCACCGTCCGCGAGAACGTGATGCTGGGCGTCGCCGACCGCAAGGCGATCCTCGACCGCTACAACGAGCTCGCC
>CAZVMY010000348.1:0-3666 GCA_964628955.1 uncultured Methylocystis sp. | reverse complement strand
CTCGTCGACTGGCTGAACGTGCCGCCGGGCGCCTTCGTCAAGCCGCACGACCCGCTGGCCTACGTACGGCGGCTGCGCACGCATCAGCGCGTCACGTCGCCCGCCGAATACGGGATCGAGCGATGAAGGTCGAGATCTGGACCGACGGCGCCTGTTCCGGAAACCCCGGTCCCGGAGGCTGGGGTGCCGTCATCACCGCGGGAACACATCGCAAGGAGCTGTCGGGCGGCGAACCGGACACCACCAACAACCGCATGGAACTGACGGCGGCGATCATGGCGCTCGAAGCCCTGACGAGGCCGTGCAGCGTCGAACTGCACACCGATTCCCAGTACGGGCGCGGCGGCGTCACCGGCGGGATCCACGGCTGGAAGAAGAACGGTTGGCGGACCGCGGACCGCAAGCCGGTGAAGAACGTCGAACTGTGGCAGCGCCTGGATGCAGCCCAGGCGCGCCACGAGGTGGTCTGGCGGTGGGTCAGGGGCCACGCCGGCGACCCGATGAACGAGCGCGCCGACGACCTGGCGCGCGCCGGGATGGCGCCGTTCAAGCAGAAGGGCCATCCCGCCGGTCGCTAGGCCAGCGGCCGGTCAGAGCATCTCGAGCATCGCCTCGGCGCCGGACTGGTCGGCCTTGCCGGGAGCGTCCTCGATCGCGAGCTTGTCGACGATCCCGTCCCTGACCAGCATCGAATAGCGCTTCGAGCGCAGGCCGAGCCCGCCGCCGGACGCGTCCAGCGAAAGGCCGATCGCGTTTACGAAGTCGCCATTACCGTCGGCGAGATACTCGATCTTGCCCTTGCCGCCGGTGGCCTCGGCCCAGGCGTTCATCACGAAGACGTCGTTGACGCCCGTGACGGCAATGCCGTCGACGCCGCGGGCCGTGAGCTCCTCGAACCTCGCGAGATACCCCGGCAGGTGGTTCTTGTGGCAGGTCGGGGTGAAGGCGCCCGGAACGCCGAACAGGATCATCGTCTTGCCGGCGAAAATGTCCTTCGTGGTGCGCACCTGAGGCCCTTCGGCCGTCATGACGCGAAAGTTCGCTTCAGGCAGCGCATCGCCGACCTTGATGGTCATTCTCGAACTCCTTGTTCGCCGGGCGAACGCCCGCACGCCCGCTCCATAGAGGGCCGCCCGCGCGCCGTCGAGGAGGGTCAGTCGGCGCGCGCGGTTACCTCGACCGCGCCGGCCCCCGCGATGAGCGTCAGCGTGATCTGGGGCTGAGGCGCGGCTGCGTCGGCCGGCCTTTCCAGCACGTCCACCGTGAACGAGACGCGGCCGTCGCCCGACCGGCGATGCCCGTTGGCGGCAAGGAACCATGGCGTCGGCGCCTCGACGAGCAGGACCGGTTCGACACCCTCCGGAACGCGCGCCACGACGTCGAGGCCAGCGCCGGAACGGCGGATGCCCTCGATGCCGATCGGCCCCGGCGCGCCGACCGACCTCGCCTCGGGCACCTGCGCCTCGAAGGCCGACAGCAGCGACGAGGTGCCGGACGCGACGGTGTCCGGCAGCGACAGCGTGGCGCTGCCGCGGTTGGGAATGCAGAGCGTGTCGCAGACGGCGTAGTCCACGGTCGCGACCAGCGTCACCGGCCGCCCCGGGTCCTTCGCCCGCACGGAAACCGGAAAGACCACGGCGTCGCGATAGCCGATCGCGGTGCCGCCCGCACCGTCGGGGAAGGGCTCGGGAGCGGGATAGCGGACCGTCGCCTCCGCGAGATTGTCCGAGCCCTCGAACGAGACGAGCGGTGGAATGCCACTGTCGCCCGGAGACCGCCAATAGGTCTTGAACTTGGGCGCGAGCCGGATTTCGAGCCCGGCGCGGAGCGTCCCGTCAGGCGCGCGGCCGCCCGAAACCAGCCGCAACTCGGCATTGAGGCCCGGCGACCACGGCGAGGTATCCGCGTGCGCAGTCGGCGCGGATACCACGCCGAGCGGCAGCGCAACGGCGATCGCGGCAATGATTTTGAGTTTGGACATGGTCACATAATACTCCTATCGCCGTTCACCGCGGATGAACAACGCCGTGATCCGGAAGCCCGGCAACGGATGGGCGCGAGCGGCGCGCGTGCTTCCCATCGGCCGCCGATCGTGTTTCACTTGGCTGATGAACCTCGCGCGCCTTCGCAAGTCCGGCAGCGGCCCCGGGTATCTGGATGGCCAGATGCTCGTCGCGATGCCGGGCATGTCCGATCGCCGCTTCTCCCGCAGCGTGATCTTCCTGTTCGCGCATTCCGCGGAGGGGGCGATGGGGATCATCGTCAATCATCGGGCGCAGAACATGACGTTCCGTGACCTTCTCGTACAACTGGACGTGCTCGAGGCCGATCAGGCGATCCGGCTGCCGCCTCGCGTCACGCGGGCGCATGTGCTGCGCGGGGGACCGGTCGAGACCAGCCGGGGCTTCGTGCTGCACACGCCCGACTTCTTCATCGACGACTCGACCCTGCTGATCGACGACGAAATCTGTCTGACGGCCACGCTCGACATCCTCAAGGCGATCGCCCAGGGCTCCGGACCGGAGAACTCGGTTCTGGCCCTCGGCCATGCTGGCTGGGCGCCGGGCCAGTTGGAGAACGAAATCCGCGGCAACGGCTGGCTAAACTGTCCGGCCGATCCGGGCCTGATCTTCGACGCTGATCTCGACAGCAAATACGATCGCGCGATGCGCAAGATCGGTGTGGATCCGGCGATGCTCTCGGCGGTGTCCGGCCGCGCCTGATCCTCCTGCCAGTGTGGCATGGTCCATGCCTTCATCGAGCTTCATCCACCAGATCGCAGCCGGCAAGTCGACAGGGGAGAGATCGACCATGGATCGCAGAACATTCCTGAAGGTCACCGCAGGCGCGGCAGCGTCCGGCGGTCTCGCGGCGCCGGCCCTGTCGCAGGGCGCGGCGGCCCGCACGCTGCGGTTCGTGCCGCAGGCCAACCTCGCCAACTTCGATCCGATCTGGGGAACGCAATACGTCGTTCGCAACGCCGCGGCGCTCGTCTGGGACACGCTCTACGGCGTGGACGAGAAGCTCGTGCCGCAACGGCAGATGGTCGAGGCGGAAGAGGTCTCGGCCGACGGGCTGACCTGGACCTTCCGGCTGAGACCCGGCCTGAAGTTCCACGACGGCACGCCGGTCCTGGCGAAGGACGTGGTCGCGAGCCTCGTGCGCTGGTCGGCGCGCGATCCGATGGGCCTGATGCTGCGCGCGATCCAGAACGAGCTCGTCGCCGTCGACGACCGCACCTGGAAATGGTCGCTGAAGCAGCCCTACCCCAAGATGCTGCTGGCACTCGGCAAGAACAATTCGCCCTGCACCTTCATCATGCCGGAGCGGATCGCGAAGACCGACCCGTTCCAGCAGATCACCGAGTATGTCGGCAGCGGCCCGATGCGCTTCCTGCGCAGCGAATGGGTACCGGGCGCCAAGGCCGCGTTCGAGAAGTTCGCCGATTACGTGCCGCGCGACGAGCCGGCGTCGTGGCTCGCCGGCGGCAAGCGCATGCTCGTCGACCGCATCGAATGGGTGATCATGCCCGATCCGGCGACCGCGGCGGCCGCACTCCAGAACGGCGAGGTCGACTGGTGGGAGACGCCGCTCGCCGATCTCGTGCCGGTGCTGCGCGCCAACCGCAACCTCAACGTCGACATCGGCGATCCGCTCGGCAACGTC